>JBFXJV010000411.1:0-3384 GCA_050174515.1 Methylocystis sp. | reverse complement strand
TGATCTGTGACAGACGCGAAGCTTTCACCGCGCCGTCTCGGCCCTGACGTTCATCGGAGCGCAGGGTCGCATAGGTCGTGAAGAGAATGCCCGCAGAGAGCTTGATCGGCGCGCCCTGCTTGAAGCGGGACTGCGGAACGATCTGCAGCTTCTCCTGGCCAAGCGCGGACCAATCGCGCTGCGCGTCCTCACACAGCTTGTCGGACTTCGAGATCCACAGCGCTTTGCGGCGACCCTTCAGCCAATTATCGAGAAGGACGCCCGCGACCTGACGACCCTTACCCGCTCCCGTGCCATCGCCAAGGTAATAGCCACGGCGAAAGCGGACCGCCTCCTCGGCGTCGTCCGGCGCGACTGAGACCGCATCGAAGCTTTCAGTGACGAGGAAAGCGCCGGCAAGAAGGGCGCTATGGGCTTCGCCGGCATAGATGACGCTCTCAAGCTGCGCGTCCGAAAGGCGCCCGGAGTCGATCACGCTCTTTGGCAGATGCGGTCGATAGACTGGCCTTGGGGGCGCGACTGACGCCATGGCGGCGGATTGGACAAGCGTCGTCGGATGCGGCTTCGCGCCCTCGATTGCGATCGACTGCACCGCATAGGGCTCGTAGAGCCCGGCGCTGAGCGCGCCGCCCTCGATCGCTTTCCAGTCGCGATGCGCATAGGCGATTTCGACGATCTCTGAAGGCGCGCGCGGGGCAGGGACCGGAACGACGCCGGCGTTTTGACGCGCAGAAACAGCAAAGGCGAGAAGTGGCGCGCCGCGACGTGTTGTAACGATCGGCGTGAGAGTATTGCCGGTCGAACCGACGCCTGCCCGGATAGGCGTATCGCTATTGCCAACCGCGGTAACAATAGACGCGCGCGGCGGAATCTCGTTTTGCACAAGCGCGAGCAATTCCGAAAGATCGGCGACCGGACCGAAGCCTGCGATAAATTCTTTCGGATTCTCGGCCGGAGCTTTGTCGAAGACCGAAAGCCGGCTTTCGACACTCGTCCCATGGCGCGCGAAAAATCCGCGCGTGAGGGAGGCGGTGAAGACGAGCCGCCCCTGTTCCTGCAAACGTTCGAAGCTTCGACGCCAGCTGTTTGAAGACGGCGCAAAGCTCTCGCCGGTGATGGCGACAAGGCGTCCGCCATTCTGAAGCCGCGCGAGAGACGCGTGGATATGCTCGAAAGTCGCGGCGGAATGCCGCCCCTCGATCATGGGCGAGGAGGAGAAGGGCGGGTTCATCAATACGACGCTGGGAACCAGATCGGCGTCGAGCCGGTCGTGGAGCTGCGCGCCGTCGAGGCGGCTGAGCGGCGCTTGGGGAAATAGAAGCTTTAGGAGATCAGCTCGAGTCTCGCCCCATTCATTGAGGATGAGTTTCGCGCCGGCGAGTTCGGCGAAGATCGCCAGCAGCCCCGTGCCGGCGGAAGGCTCAAGCACGACGTCGCCGGCGCCGATCCCCGCTGCGAGGCGCGCGACATAGGCGAATTCCAGCGGCGTCGAGAATTGCTGCAGCGCCTGGCTTTCTTCCGAGCGCCGCGTTTCGGTCGGCAGCAGCGCGCCGATTTTCTTGAGCATGGCGAGAAGGCGCGCCGGATCATTGCCAGCCCGCGCGGCCATTGCCGGCCCATAGCGGCGCAGGAACAAAACCTGCGCCGCCTCGACCGCCTCATAGGCGTCCTTCCAGCTCCAGGCCCCGTGGGCGTCGCTGGCGCCGAAGGTGGATTCCATCGCGGCGCGCAGGGCAGGGGCGTCGATGACGCGTCCCTTTGCAAGATGCGTGACGAGCGTCTGCGCCGCCATCATCAGTGCATGCGGCTTGTCTGTCGAAATGAAGGAAAGTTCGGCTTGTTGGCGGGGCGTAGCGGCGAGGATCGGGCTCATCGAGTGTCTCCGGGATTGTGACCGGCCCGGACGCTCTCTCTTTCCGCTTCCCGGGCTCGCCCTCCCGGCCAAGCCCTCTTGCTCTTCTCTCCCCCGCCGCCGCGCCGACGATCAGCGCCATGACGCCGCCGCCAATCCGTCAGGACGACCACGCGGATTTTTGTGTTGCTTGACTGCGCCGCGCAGCGGCGTTCGCGCGACAGCGCGCGCGCCAGGCTATGGCGTAAGGCCGATCCGTCGGCGTCAGCAGATCCAGAATGTCCTCGGGGCAGTCGCTCTCGCAGGGCCCCATGTGCTCGGTCATATCTTTGTATCCGAACACGAAGCCTTCGGCGTCGCGCGGGTTGTAGTCGGTGAGGCAGACGAACGCGAAGACGGCGCTCTCGCCGCCGTTGCGGCGCTGTTGCTCGACGGCGGCGTAATAGGTGTCGCCAAGGAGCGTTGAGCGCAGGACCTTTGATCGGCCTTCCGCATTCTCGAAGGTGAATTGCGCGTCGAGATACTCACGCGGTCCTGCGTGACCGCCAAGCGATTGCATATAGAGCCAGCCCATGGCGGCGCCTTTCAAAAATGGAAGGAGGATGCGCGCGCCAGTGCGCGCGCGACGGTGTCGGAAGACAGAAATTCAGGGCGCGACGAATGCGCGTCTCGAGCGGACGCGCCGAACGTCAGCATCGACGCGGCAGCCGCGGAGGAGGGCGGGACAGCCCGCGCCATCCCGCCTCCAGCATCATTCCGCGGCCGTGGCGTGCGGTTCCTCTTCCTCAGCGTCGGGCAGAGCCGCGTCGTCATCATCGCCGAGAAAATCCGGCAAGGCGTCGCTTTCCTCCGTTTGGACGATTTGCGCGTCGGCCGCCTGCGTTGACGCGCCGCGCAGGGGCTCGGGCAGCCAGCCGGTTCCCTGAAGCAGGCGCTCCGCTTCGACAGCCATGTCGGATTTTTTCAGATGATCGATCATCTGCGCCGTCGCTTCGCCCTTCGCTTCGCGCACCGCCGCCAGGATCCGCGCCTTGGTGACCTTGCCGAAATAGCTCTCAACCGTCGGCGTCCAATGCGCGCTCATATCGAGCCCGACATGTTCGGCCAGTCGATCGGCGTGATCCAGCGGCTTTGAGCGACGTTCGTGTGGAAGCTGCAGCGCGTTGACGCTCTGGCCGACACAAAAGGCGAAAAGCCCGGCCGTCGACTCGCGATCCGCTTTGACCAGCCAGTCCCAGAGATCGTCCGATTTCTTGGGCAATCGCAATTGCCAATGGCCCTGCGCCTCATCATGTGCCCGCGCCGTAACGCTATCGGCGAGGCCGGAAGTATAGCCGCCGAGTAGCGCGGATTTGGCGTCGATCTCCACGCAGCCGTCGAAGCGACCGGAAGAGTAAAAGCTCTTCAGCGCCAGCGCATGGGTCGCCGCGAGAAACGCCGCCTCCGGATCATTGGCGAGGGCGACGCGCAGAGCCAGCGTGCGGTGCGCGGTGAGGTCGCTCATCAATCGGTCGGAGAGTTTTGACGAGACT
>JBFXJV010000410.1:0-3390 GCA_050174515.1 Methylocystis sp. | reverse complement strand
TCAACGGGCTTTGCGCGCCGTTGTCTGGTTGCTGATCCCGATAGGCGGAAACCGCGCAGTCAGGGAGAATGACAGCTCCGAAAACATCGCGGTCGATTCCGGTCGTCGAAAGAAGATGTCGCACGGAAGCGCCCGAAAGTCTTTGCCACGCGAGGTCAACAAAGCCAGAGTCATCGGCAGTTTGTGGGGATATAGCACGCTCGTGGAAGAGCAGAAACTCATGCGTCAGGATGGCCGAGCTATAGGCAAACCAAAATCGACCGAAGTCCGGTTCTTGCCAGCCTTCATCCGGGAAAGATACGACGTTGAAAGCGCTGGTCGGACGCTTCAATGAAGGATCGCCAAGAAAGCAATGAACGCGGTGCTCGCCGGAGAGTGGATCATAGCCCGGCCAACACTGGTCCAGCCGAAGGGACGCGGAGACGCTACGCGCCGTGTTGGCTGCGGTAACGGTGGTTGGCTGATCTAGCCGAACAGGGATGGATGCGACGGCGAATGGCACTGGAAACTCGCGGCTAGTCGATCTCGACACAGAGACCGATTTCAATGACGGATGTCGGGCACGGAATTGCCTTCGGTCTGGACCGGCCCGGTTGCGACGGAATGAAGAGTAGCCGCCCTGCCCCACCCACACCGCGAATGAGGCGCACACCGTAACGCTCAAACGTCAGATCGCGGACGGTCGGCGGCGGGTCTGCGCGAAGGCTCAAGAACACCGAAGTGCCGATGGCGGTGAGAAGAGCAGCCGTGAGTGCGGCGCGGGTGAAAGCGGGGTGGGCAGCAAGCGCAAACCGAAGCCGCCGAGCACCCGCAACGATGTCCTTGAACCCCACCATCTTCCATGAGCCTCGCGGTGTCAGACGGACGGCGTGCCGTCGGTAAGCGGAACTTTCGGGGCGGGCTTCATCTCGGGATCGACCGTGGTCTGCTGGACCCGACGACCATCGAAGACGCCATACTCGCGCAGCGACGTGGCGACGAAGGACTCCGTGCCGACCGTTCCACGGGGGCCGGTCTGGCCAGCGCACGCGCCCAGAAGCGAGCAGGCGACGGCGACGAAAATCAGGCGATGGGGCGTCATGGATAACCTCGCAGAAGTGTCTAACTACAATTTGTATTAGACGCCAAAAGCGGGCGGTGTCAACGCAAACGTGGCCCTTTAGAGTGAGCCAGAACCGGCTAAGAAAAACGCCCACCCCCTAGTTTAACGAACACAAACCGTGGCGCTCAGGGCTGGCGCTATCGCGTGCAGATATGCTATCGGATTGCATGGACGATAGCGTATCGGATAGCAGACAGGATTTTCAGGGACATGACCGCACCTAAGACCGTCGAACGGTATCGCTACATCGTGGACATGCTGTCGCGAGAGGTTGCCACCGGGAGCGATCCCGACACCGGGCGGGCGCTGGCGCGTATCCTCGCGCAGCGCAGCTTGGCGAAGGGCACTCGGCGGCACTACGCCGCTGCGATCCGGTTCTGCCTCGATGACCGTGGAGTAGCCGCGTTCGACGAAGAGCTGCGCAAGAGCGTGGCGGAGGTGCGTCCGACCACCCGGAGACAGTCCATCGTGCTACCGCAAGGGCTGTTCGAGGCGGTGCTCGACAAGCTGGAAGAAAATGCTGATCGGTGGAGCCGCGCAACCGCGCTCAAGAAGCTGATCGTCGGCACCAGACACTTCGGCCTGCGTCCTTGCGAGTGGGAGGGTGCCCGTTGGAAAGATGCCTCGCGAACGGTGCTGCTCGTTCAGAATGCAAAGTTTGCCGATGGTCATCTTGAACGAGGTCCGAATGCCGGTTGTGTCTGGAAGCGTGGAAACGGGCTCGTCCGGGAGCTGGTCCTTGGTGATGTTTATCGAGGGCTACTTTCGCGTATAGCCGACGATGCAATGGAGGTGGCGCGGGAGTTGCCCTACTCTGATCCGGTGCATGGTGCGACATATCGCCGAACCCATCGGTGGGCGCTGGCAGCGCTGCGAGAAGAGAGACAATTCCGCCCCTCAGCGCTAAGCCGAGTAACGATTTACAGCTATCGCCATGCGTTTTCTTCCGACGCCAAAGCAACGGTCGATATTAGCTCTGGCGAAGTCGCAGCGCTCATGGGGCATATCAGCACCAAGACGGCGATTGTGAGCTATGCAAAGAAAACGGCAAGGTCTGGTCGAGTGGGCATCGCTCCGAGCCGCGATTCCGTGGAAAGGGTAACAGTAAAGAATGCCCGGTTCATTCCTGAGCGCTTCCTTGAAAATCGAACTGCTGATCGCGTGAAGAGCGGAATTGAAAAGCCCCGAGGCAACGAGCCATCGGGGCCGAATAGGTAGAGCGTGATTTCGGTTATTGTTGCTCTTTGGCCTGATCGTAGAGATCGAGAAGAAGTTTCAAGCCATCCCATTTCGCCCGAAGGTTTTGCTCTTCCAGCATTTCATTGAAGCGGTCAGCCACAGACTTCGGTGCCCGAATGAAGACTTGAACCTGCTCTTCGCGCTTTTGACGAACCTGCCCGAGGATTGGTGCGGTCCGTGCGCTGGTGTTTTCTGCGGATGCTTCCGGCGAAAGAAGTTCCGTGGATGGTCTCGGCAGAACACCCCCGAAGGTGCGCGCAGCGGCCTGCGTCAGTTCGCGCTGCGTATCGTCGTCAACAAGGGGTCGCGAGATCGAAGGCGGCGGCGGTGCAACGCGGTTTTGCGCAACGGCTTCCCCGTTATCCTGATCGGATGCAGCGCCGATACCGAAGCGTTTTTTCATGGTCATCGTGCTCTCCTTATGCGCTGACGGACGAGCTGTTCATTACGGTGAAAAGTTCGTCGCAAAGAGCTTGCATTCTGGTGATGGCTTTCGTCGAGCGCGCGATGGCATCGGGCCGGGCGTTGCCGCTTTTGAGGTCAGCATCCATTTCGTAGAGGGTTGCGGCCTCTCCCCACATATCTTTGAAGGCGTTGCCTTCGTAAAGCAGCGTTTGAAAGCGGGGGATTTTGTTTGCGTCGAGTTCGTTGAGAATGTCGCGCTCCCAATTGGTGACAACGGCACCACCAGCGGTGAAGTTCACGAGGATTCGATACGGCAAAGGCCGGTGCATCACCCTGCTCTGCTCTTTTACGAAACTCGTGACGGTCGGCAGCGACCAAGCGTCCAGCGGAGAGTGCTTGAGCGGGATAATCGTCAGCCCGGAAACGCTGGCCGCCTTGGTCAGCATGTAGTTCTGAGAGCCTTCGCAGTCGAGAATGGTGAAATCGTGCGCTTTCGACAGGCTGTCGATGGCGTCGAAGAAGCCTTTTTCGCCGATTTCTTGCAGTCCGAGGATGGTGCAGAGGGGCGGTCTGCTTGCCGTCTGGCGAAATTCACGCAGGCGCACGAAGGGACTGTTGGGGTCGAGATCGAGGATCGAGACAGA
>JBFXJV010000409.1:0-3395 GCA_050174515.1 Methylocystis sp. | reverse complement strand
ACTTCCAGGCGATCGGGCGAGAGCGCGTCACGCGCGCGCTCGGCCCATTCGACAAGCACGATCGAATCGTCGGTCGCCTCTTCCCAGCCGAGATCCGCAAGTTCCGCAGCGTTTTCGAGCCGATAGAAGTCAGCGTGGACGACACGCTTTCCGGCGCCCTCGTAAATCTGCATCAGCGTGAAGGTCGGGCTTGGCGCCTCGAGCGCGGGGTCCTCGACCAGGGCGCGAATGAGCGCTCGCGCGAAAGTCGTCTTGCCGGCGCCGAGATCGCCGGAGAGCATGACGGCGTCGCCGCTGCGAACGAGAGTCGAAAATTCCTGCGCCAGTTCGATCGTTTCGGCTTCGCTGCCGACGTCGAGACGCCAGACCGATTTTTGCGGGGGATCATCGCTCATTCGGCGCCTCCCGCGCGCGCCGCCGCGAGACTCGCCGCTTCATGCGCGGCATGCGCTGGAAAAATGCAGGTCACGGTCGTGCCTTCGCCAAGCGCGGAATCGATGTGGACCTTGCCGCCGTGAAGCTCCATGAAGGCGCGCACGATGGAGAGGCCAAGTCCCACCCCGCGGTGGCGCGAGCCGGCGGTGTGCGAGGCGAACCGATCGAATACGCGTTCGAGAATTTCGGGCGACATGCCGCGCCCGCGGTCGGTGACCTTCAAGACGATTTCGTTCTCGCGCCGCATCGCGGCGAGCGTGACCGTCTGGCCCGGACGAGAGAAACCGATGGCGTTGGAGAGAAGATTGAACAATATCTGGCGCACGCGCTTGGCGTCGCCGCGGAAGGTTCCAACGTCGTCCATGGGGACGATCTGCACGTCGATCGAATTTTCGACGAGACGGTCCTGCACGCCTTCGATCACGGCGCGCATCGTCGCGTCGACGTCGACGTCGGAAAACTCAAGCTCCATCGCGTCTTCATCAATGGTCGCAAGATCGAGAATATCGTCGACGATGGCGAGCAGCGCCGCCGAGGATTTGCTCACATAGCCGAGATATTCGCGCTGGCGCGGATTGAGCGGCCCTGTCGAGGCCTCGCCGAGAAGATGGACGAAGCCGTTGATGTTGTTGAGCGGCGAGCGCAATTCGTAGCTGACGTGATGAATGAAGTCGTTGCGCAGCTTTTCGGCGGCGAGCAACGCCTTGTTGCGATCCGTCAATGCGCGTTCGACATTCACGTCGGCCGAAACGTCGACGAAGGTGAGGAGCGCCGCGCCGTCGAGCAAAGGCTGCGCGGCGCAGTCGAGAACGACGCCGTCGTTGCGCTCGATGCGCCGGGTAAAGCCTTCGCGCATTTCGTTGAGGCCGGTGACGAAGCCCTGCAGCGCCGCCCATGTCGCCTCGTCCGGGTGAAGCGCGCAACATTTGGCGGCGAGCGCCTCGAAGCGCGGCCGCTTCGCCAGATCGTCGGGATCGAGCCGCCACAGGCTGGCGAAGGCGGGATTGCTGAACGTCAGGCGCCCGTCGGAGCCGAACACCGCAACGCCCTCGTGGAGCGTGTCGAGCGTTTCGCTCTGCATGCGGGCGAGCGCATTGACGCGCGTTTCGAGATCATAGGCCCTGGTGGCGTCGTCATAGAGATAGGTGACGCCGCCTTTGGGATTCGGATGCGCGACGACGTCGATGATCCGCCCGTTCGGCAGATGCCAGGTGTGATGGATGGGCTCCGGCGATTGATAGGCTTCGAACAGCCGTTCCTTCCATGCTTTGTAATCCGACTCGACGGGAACGCGCTGCTCAGCGCGCAGCCGGTCGAGAATCTGCCCATCGGTCGGCTGTTGTTCGAGGAAGTTCGGATCGAGCTGCCACAGCTTGGCGTATGATTCATTGCTGTAAATCAGACGGCGCGAGCGATCGAAGCTCGCCACCGCCGTCGGCAGCTGATCGAGCGTGCGCACATGCGATTGCATCTGCCGTTCGAGGTCCGCGCGCACCGTCTCGACCTCGCGCCGATCGATGGCGATCGCGGCGGCGGCGCCCGAGGCGGCCGCCTGCGTCACGTCGAGCTGATGGCGTTCGCCGGCGACCACGGCGTTGACGCGTTCGCGCCAGACGCTGTTCTTTAGCCGCGCCTGCTCGGCCGCGCTGCGCGCCGACTGGTCGAGCAACTCCAATTTACGGGAGACGGCGTCTTCGGGACTTTTTGCTTCGACCGCCTGCGCATAGGCGTCGTTGACGAAGACCAGTTCGCCCGTATCGTCGCGAATCCAAAATGGCGCCGGCAGCGCCTTGAGCATGGCGCGCAGTCCGGCAAGTTCGGATTGTGCCGCGGCGTTGCGCTCACGCAGGCCGATCAGCTCCAGCCGGTCGCCGGAGACTTCGCGAATGCGCAGCACGACTCCGCCGCCGACCGCCCGCCCTTCCGCGTCGAAGTGCCGTCCGGCGACGCCAACGAGCGCCAGGCGAAAGCTTTCGCCGCTCTTCCGCAGACGCTCGACCGCGCTTTCCAGCTCCAGCGCGTCCTTTGGCGCGAGCCAGGCGTCGAAGTTCAAAATGCGCCGCGGCGCGGCGACGGCGCCGGTCATGACGAGCGACGACGAATGAATGTCCGGAGCGGCGTCAGGCGCCTTCCAGGCGATGAATATCTGCGGCTCGGACGCGAGGAAGTTTTTCGCCCGGTCGAGCTGGGCGCGCGAATCGTCGAGTTCGACGCTCAGCGCGGCGTCGCGCCGGCGCCAGACGGCGCGCTCGCGCAGATAGCTGATCACGATGGCCGCGGCGAAAATCGCCAGGCCGCCGCTTAAGGCGAAGCTGACGACATGCGGATCGATCGGCGGATCGTCGAGGAAGCCTGCGCCGCGCGCCGGCGCCGCATTGAGCCACAGGAGCAAAGACCCCAGCGAAGCGCCGGCAAAATGAGGAGCGCCGGGTTGGCTGGTCGCGCGCCGCCGTCCCGTCATTGCGGCGACAGCTCCGCTTGCTTGCGATCGGCTTGCTTGCGATCGGCCTGGCGCGTCACGAGAACCGGTCTCCACGGTCAGTTGCTGGCGCTCATCACAAAACCGCCGCAGGCGGTTCACGCAGGACACGGACGAAGCCTGCGGCGCGCAGCATCGTGCCCGTCGCGCCGGATGCGAATCAGCCTCAATCTAAAGCGCCGAGGCCCAAAACGGAATCTTTGAGGAGCGAAAAGACGCTTTAAAGGAACGGCCTCGCTCCAGATGCGGAGGACGGTCGGGGATGCGCGCGTTTTGCTATCCTGTCCGAAGGGAAGAGCCGACGACCGGTAAGATGACCAAGACTGGCGACCAATTGGACCGCAGGCCTCCAGGCTCGCATGTCGACAATCTCTCGGCCATGCGCGCCTGGAGGCCTGCGGTCCATTTGGTCGCGCCGCCGTCGGTCTCGCTCCCGCCGGGGAGCGAGACTCTTCACCCGAGCAATATCGGTAATGTTCGG
>JBFXJV010000408.1:0-3410 GCA_050174515.1 Methylocystis sp. | reverse complement strand
AGTGAAACGCTCTAGAGCAGGTTCCGAAAAAGTTGACAGACTTTTTCGAAGAGAACCTGCTCCAACATTCTGATTTTGAGCGATTCCTTATCGATCACATGATTCCATGTGATCGGGAAGCGCTCTAAAGCCACGACACCTTTCCCGTGCCGATGTCATAAACGGCACCGGCGAGCTTCACTTTCTGCGCGGCGACGGCCTCCGCGACGATCGGTTTTGCCGACTGCAAACGCGTGACATTGTAGCGAACGTTCTGCGCGATCGCCGCGGCGAGCGGGTCCGCGGCCTTTTGCTTTTCCACCAAATCGATGGAAGGCTTGATCGCATTCACGAGCTGAGGAAGATGCCCGGGCAGTTTCGTCTTTTCCTTTAACACCTTGATCGTCGCGGCGACGGCGCCGCAATTGGAATGGCCGAGCACCACGATGAGCGGAATGCCAAGAATCTTTACGCCATATTCCAGACTCGCAAGCCCGTCGGTATTGACGAAATTGCCGGCGACGCGAACGACGAAGAGTTCGCCGAGCCCCTGATCGAACGCGAGTTCCGGAGCGATGCGCGAATCCGAACAGCTCACCAGAGCGGCGAACGGATACTGCGCCTGCGCGCGTTCGGCCCGTCCGGCAGACATGTCGCGGTTGATCGACGTGTTGCTCACATAGCGCGCGTTGCCGTCGACCAATCGCTTAAGCGCCTCGTCCGGCGAAACTGCAGTCGGGACGGCGGCGCCGGGCGAAGATTGAGCATATGCGTCGGCCAGACCGCCCATCAGCACCGTCGTCGCTCCCGAAGCAATCAATGAACGCCTTGATAAATGGTGCGAATGATCGTTGCACATATTGCGTCTCCCCCAGTCGTTCGCGCCTGCTCAGGCGAGAATGCCGCGTTCGATTTGAGCGATCGAACTGACGCCGGTCAAGGTCATCGCCACGCGCATGTCCTTGGCGAATAGATCGAGCATGTTCTCGACGCCGGCCTCGCCGGCTGCGGCCAGGGCATAGGCGGCGGCGCGCCCGAGCAGGACGCCTTTCGCGCCAAGCGCCAGCATGCGCACGACGTCCAGTCCCGACCGCACGCCGGAATCGGCGAAAACCGAAAGATCGCTCCCGACGGCGTCGGCGATTGACGGCAAGGCCCTGACCGTCGACAACGCGCCGTCGAGTTGCCGTCCGCCATGATTCGAAACGACGATTCCGTTCGCGCCGAACCGCACGGCGTCTCGCGCGTCCTCGGGATCCAATATGCCCTTGATGATCAAAGGGCCTTTCCAGAAATCGCGAATCCATTCAAGATCCGGCCATCCGATTGACGGATCAATGTTTTTCCCTAGCCACCCGATGTAGTCCTCGAGACCGGTCGCCTTGCCGAGATATTTGGAGACATTGCCGAGATCATGCGGCCGGCCTCTCAGTCCGACATCGAGGGTCCAGCGGGGCTTCGTCATCGCCTGAAGCAGGCGTCGCGTTTTCTTAAAAGGTCCCGACATGCCCGATTGAGCGTCGCGATAGCGCGATCCGTGCACCGGCAAGTCCACCGTAAAGACAAGGATTTGCACGCCGGCGCATTGGGCGCGCTCCAACATCGACTGCATGAAGCCGCGGTCTTTGAGAACATAGAGCTGGAACCAGATCGGGCTGGGGCAACTCGCCGCGACTTCCTCCAGCGAGCAGATCGAGAGCGTCGACAGCACATAGGGCACGCTTTTTTTCGCCGCGGCGCGCGCCGCCTGGACCTCGCCGCGACGAGCGAACATTCCGCTCAGGCCGACCGGTCCCAGAATCACCGGAAGTTCGGAGCGCAGACCAAACCACTCCGTCGCGAGGCTGAGATCGGAAACGTTCTTCAGCACCCGCTGTCTTAAATTCACGGCTCTCAAATCCGCGACATTGGCCCGCAGAGTGTCCTCGGCGTTCGCCCCGCCGTCGATATAGTCGAACAGGAAACGCGGCAGCCTCCGCTGAGCAGCCTTTCGATAATCCAAAGCCGAAGAAACGATCATTCGATGCTCCAACGAGACTTTGAGTTCGCCAAGGCCGAGCGCGGCCGCTAAGGCGAACGGCCGCCGTTTTCAGGGGGATTTGATGAAGGATGGTTTTCCTCACCCTCATCCTGAGGAGCCGCCCGCAAGTCGGGTTTACCCGACTTGCGCATTTAATGTCGATCTCGGGCAGGCCCGAGATCGATGGCGGCGTCTCGAAGGACGAGGGTGAGGAAATACGCGAAATCGGGCTTCCTCGTCCTTCGAGACGCGTGCTGCGCACGCTCCTCAGGATGAGGAAGCCCTTCACCCGAGCGCCCTGCCGCTGTTTTGATCGTAGCGGCGCGGCGCATCGTCAAACTTTATGGTCGAATGGTCTTCGGCGCGGACCGCTTGGCCGTAGCGGTTGGCGTATCTTGCGCGATCGCCGCGCGTCACTCCGCGGCGTGCTGCTCCGGCAGGCCGCGGGCGAGTCGCTCGCGCTTCAACAGTTCGGCGACGAGGAACGCCACTTCGATCGCCTGCTCCGCATTCAGTCGAGGATCGCAATAGGTGTGATAGCGATCACGCAGATCGCTCTCCGAAATGGCGCGGGCGCCGCCCGTGCATTCGGTCACGTCCTTGCCGGTCATCTCGAGATGGATGCCGCCGGCATAAGAGCCTTCGGCCTGATGCACGGCGAAGAAGCTGCTGATTTCCGACATGATCCGATCGAACGGCCGCGTCTTATAGCCTGCCGCGCTGATCGTATTGCCGTGCATCGGATCGCAGGACCACACGACATTGCGACCTTCGCGCAGCACCGGCCGCACCAGCGCCGGCAACGCATCCTCGATCTTGTCGGCGCCGAAGCGGCAGATCAGCGTGAGCCTCCCGGGTTCGTTCTCCGGGTCAAGGGTTTCGATAAGGCGCAGAAGCGCATCGGGATTGAGGCTTGGACCGCACTTCAGTCCGATCGGGTTTTTGACGCCGCGCACGAATTCGATGTGCGCGCCGTCCTCCTGCCGTGTGCGGTCGCCGACCCAGAGCATATGGCCGGAGGTGGCGTAATAGTCGCCGGTCGTCGAATCGACGCGGGTCAGCGCCTGTTCGTAGCAGAGCAGCAGCGCCTCATGCGAGGTATAGAAGTCGGTGCCGCGCAACTCCGGATGATGCTCCGGGTCGAGGCCGATGGCGCGCATGAAGGAGAGCGTTTCGGTGATCTGATCGGCGAGCTTCTGATAGCGCTCGGACTGCGGGCTGCTTTTGACGAAGCCCAGCATCCAGCGATGGACGTTTTCGAGATTGGCGAAACCGCCCGCCGCAAAGGCGCGGATGAGGTTCAGCGTCGCCGCCGATTGCCGGTAGGCGAGCAACTGGCGCTGCGGATCGGGTTCGCGCGCCTTGGCGGTGAAGGCGAGATCGTTGATGATGTCGCCGCGATAGCTCGGCA
>JBFXJV010000407.1:0-3422 GCA_050174515.1 Methylocystis sp. | reverse complement strand
ACGATGGGGGGGGGGGGTTCAACGCCAGGAGAAATCCGTCAGAAGTGGCGCAACGGACCGCGCGCTCATACGATAAAGATTTGCGTCGTTGCTCCACCCCACCCCGGCGCTTCGCGCCGACCCTCCCCCTCAAGGGGAGGGTGAATGCGGGGGCGCATCGACGATGCGGCGATCCTGCGGTAAGACCTTGCGGGAAACCTCAGGAAAAACATGCGCAGCTGCTTCGTTGCTATCGCCGCCCTCTTCCTTTCCGCAGCGCCGGCACAGGCCGAGAAGCTGCGCATCGCGCTGCAGAAGACCGGCACGCTCGGCTGGGAACTCGCCGTGATAAAGGCGTTCGGTCTCGACAAGGAGGCGAAGCTCGATCTCGACGCCACCGAACTCGCCTCGACTGACGCCGGTAAAATCGCCATCCAGGGCGGCAGCGCCGACTTGGTCCTTTCCGACTGGCTGTGGGTCGCCCGTCAGCGCGCGCAAGGCCAGAAACTGACCTTCTACCCGCATTCATGCGCGATCGGCGCGGTGATGACCAAGAACCCCGCGATCAAAAACGTCACGGACCTCGCCGGCAAGACGCTGGGCGTCGCCGGCGGGCCGCTCGACAAGAGCTGGTTGATGCTCAGGGCCTATGCGCTGAAAAACAGGATCGATCTCGCCAAAAGCGCGACGGTTCGTTACGGCGCGCCGCCGCTCATCGCCGAAAAGGCGCTGCAGGGCGAGATCGACGCGGCGCTCGAATTCTGGAATTTCGCCGCCGATCTCGAAGCGCAAGGCTTCGCCCGCGCCGTTGAGCTTACCGACGTCGAAAAGGCGCTCGGCGCCAAGGGCTGCGTCGTCGTCACCGGCTACGTCTTCGACGAAGGCTTCGCGGCGAAGAACAAGGACGCGCTGGCGCGGTTCTTCGCCATGACGAGCAAAGCCAAAAGGCTGATCGCGACATCCGACAGAGCCTGGGCCGCGGTCATCGCACAGCGCCTCGGCGGCAGGGACGCCAGGACGCTCGACATCTACCGCAAACGCTATGTCGCCGGCGCGCCGAAACGCACGATCGCCGAGCAGGAAGCCGACGCCCGCACGCTCTATGGCGCGCTCGCCGCGCTCGGCGGCGAAAAGCTTGTCGGCCCCGGCAAGACGCTAGATCCCGGAACCTTCTACAAGGGCGCCGAGGACAGCCCGAATTGATCCGCCTCGTCTCGCTTGCCGCTCTGCTCCTCCTTTGGCAGATCGGCGCGTCTCTGTCCGATCCGCATCGCCTTCCGGGACCCGCCGCCGTCTTCGAGAAAATCTATGAAGAGGCGGCGTCCGGGGCGCTGTTCTTCAATCTCGCGATCACGCTTGTGCGCGTCGTCGCCGCCTTTGCGCTCGCCATGAGCTTCGGCGCGGCGATCGGCTATCTGATGGGCCGCAACCGGCTAGCGGACCGGCTGCTTGATCCCTGGCTCGTGGCGCTGCTCAATCTTCCGGCGCTGGTCGTCATCGTGCTGGCCTATGTCTGGGCGGGACTGACTGAAGTCGCCGCGATCGGCGCCGTCGCGATCAACAAGCTGCCGAACGCCATCGTCGTCGTGCGCGAAGGCGCCCGCGCGCTCGATCCGCATCTTGAAGACATGGCGCAGGTCTTTCGCTTCTCGCCCGCGGCGCGCTTTAAGCATCTCGTCCTGCCGCAGCTCGCGCCCTATCTTGCGGCGGCGACGCGTTCCGGCCTGTCGCTTGTGTGGAAAATCGTGCTTGTCGTCGAATTGCTCGGGCGCTCGAACGGCGTCGGATTCGAGATCAACATGGCCTTTCAGCTCTTCGACATGAAGCTTCTGCTCGCTTATGCGCTTCCCTTCGTCGCGCTGATGCTCGGCGTCGAAACCTTTCTGGTGCAGCCTCTTGAACGACACGTCTCACGCTGGCGGCGCGGCGTCTCTCGACGTCTCGATCGCATCTAAGGATTATCATGCCGCGAGCGGACGGCCGCTTCGCGCGCTGGAGGATTTGCGGCTGACGCTGCCCGTGGGAAAGGCGGGCGCGGTCGTCGGCCCGTCCGGCTGCGGCAAGACCACGCTGCTGCGGCTCATCGCGGGGCTCGACAAGGATTATGTCGGCGCGATCACGCTCCCCGAACACGGCCGGCTGGGCATGGTCTTTCAGGAGCCGCGGCTGCTGCCCTGGCGCAGCGTCATCGACAATATCCGCATCGCCGCGCCGCATGCGCGCGAAGACGACATCGCCGCGCTTCTCGACGAACTCGGGCTCGCCGAACATGCGTCGCATTTCCCGCACGAACTTTCGCTGGGGCTCGCCCGGCGCGTCGCGCTCGCCCGCGCGCTCGCCGTCGAGCCTGACCTGCTGCTGCTCGACGAGCCGCTTGTGTCGCTTGACGCGGCCCTCGCCAAAGACCTGCGCGAGATGATCGCGCGGCTGATCGACGAGAGGCGCATCACCACGCTCATCGTGACTCACGATCTACGCGAAGCGATCGCGCTCGGGGATCGTCTGTTTCTATTGTCGCCCCGTCCCGCTCGGGTCGTGGCGACGATCGACGCGCCTGCGCCGCGAAAAGAGTTGCAGGAAGAAACGGCGGCGAAAATCGAGGCGCAGGCGCTGGCCGTTTACCAGGGGATGTCTTCTTACCAGGGCAAGTCTTCGCCGCGATAGTCGAGATAGCGGCGCGTATCGGCGAGGGTCAGCGCCTCGACGGTTCGAATAATGCCCGCGACGCTGTCGCGCACGTCCAGCGGGGCGTTCGGCCCGCCCATGTCGGTGCGCACCCAGCCCGGACTCAGGGCGACGACGATGACGCCTTCCGGCTTCAGATCATCGGCGAGACATTGCGCGATCTTGTTCAGTCCCGCCTTCGAGACGCGGTAGGCGACATTGAACGTCCCGTCGAGCGACATCGAGCCCAATCGGCTGGTGATCATCACAATGCGGGGATGGACGCCGCGTTTCACCAGCGGCAGGAAGGCCTGAACCACGCGCAACGGACCGAGCGTATTGACGGAAAGAAGATCGAGCGCGCCTTCAAAATCCATGTCGGTCGAGGATTGGCGCTGCGGCCCATAGGCGCCGGCGTTGGCGACCAAAATGTCGATCGGCTCGGCGAGCTGCGCGGCGCCGGCGCTGATCGCCGCCGCGTCGCGAACGTCGAACAGCAAGGGCGTCGCCTGCGGCGCAGCCGCTTTGAGCGCGGCGAGACCCGCCGCGCTGCGCACGCTCGCGGTCACGCGCTCGCCCCGCGCCGAAAGCTGACGCGCAGCCTCCAATCCGATGCCGCGGCTCGCGCCGACGATGAGCCAGTGAGACATGCGTCCCTTCGCGCACTCCCATATACCCGCCGGAATATTACATAGACCGCCCGACCGCTTCGAGCAGGCGCGCGTCCTCGCGCGCCTGACTCGGCGGAGCGTCCCGGCCGCCAGCGTCGCGTAGTTGCG
>JBFXJV010000406.1:0-3430 GCA_050174515.1 Methylocystis sp. | reverse complement strand
CAGAAAGCCGCGCGCGCGAGGGCGATCAAAAAGCGCGATATGAGTTGGGGATGCTGTATCTGCAAACTCCCGGACACCAAAAACTCGACGACGCGTTCAAATGGCTGAAAATGTCGGCCGAGCAGGGCCTCCCTGACGCGCAATATGAGCTCGGAAGGATGTATACGAATGGATTGGTCGATGAGGTCGCGGATGATGTGAAGCTGCGCGAGAGATTAGCCGCCGACTGGTGGGAAAAAGCGGCGCGGTCGGGACACGCCAAAGCGCAATATCAACTCGGGCGCATTTATGAAGGCGGAGCGGGCGGCCGCAAGAGAGATCGCCGGGAGGCCAAGGACTGGTACAGCAAAGCGAGCGCTCAGGGCGAACCCAATGCGAGAGCGGCCCTGCGGCGCATCCGGTAGAACCTGCGTGGCGCGAAACTTCCTGCCGTGATCAGTCGACGTGGCCGATTCCCCCGCCGCCACCGCCGCCGCCTCCGGAACCGCCGCCCCCTCCGCCGCGGCGGCGGTGGTGACGGCTTGTGACATGCGCGCGTCCGCGATGATGCGCGTGATGGCGACTCGCATGATGATGATGACGCGAATAGCCGCCGTAGCGGCGCCGGCGTCCGCGGTAGCGAAATCCTCCAAGTATCGCGCCGAAGAGACCCAGTTGCGCCGCTGCCGGCTCGGGGTCCACAACGACAAGAGGAAGCGTCAGAGCGCCGAACAGCAAGGATCGGCGCGAAAGCCGATGGTCGACGCCGGACTCATTGTCAGTCATGGAATTCGCCCCCGCAGACGATAGGGCTCGATTATTGTTCTTGCGGCGGCGTCCTGTCAATTTGGAGACCGCGTTTGTGGCGATGCGCCGATTGAATTCGCGGTGTCTCCGGTCGACGCGCATGGGGGCGTCGGCCGCGATTTCCGCGACGAAATCAAAAACTGGCGCTGCTGTCACGAATGCGTAACGATTCGGAAAAGGGCTAATGACAGACGCAAAAAATCCCCCCGCCGCAGCGTCCGCCTTCGTCGACGCGCGCGCGGACGGACCGGGAGTCATCCGTTTTTCACAAAACGATCCGGCTGCGCCCTTCTATCGCTTGCTGATGAAACTGCGCACGCCCGTCGCGATGCGCGACATGATGATAGCGCCCGTGCGCGCCTGTTACAGGGGCGAGGGTCTGACGATCGACCCCGCTGAACTTCCTGCGAGCGCGGCGCAGCTCTATCCGCAAGTGTCGGTTTCAACTCTCGCCGTTCCTTCGGATGCCGGGCCGATCCGCTGCGAATGTTTCGCGCCTCCCGGCGCAGGGCCGCGGCCGATGATGCTTTATGTCCATGGCGGCGGCTTTGTCGTCGGACGATCGGAAGACACGGCTTTCATCACCAGCCGTATCGCCGCCGAAAACAATGTCGTCGTCGTCAGCGTGAATTATCGCTGGGCGCCCGAATGGCCGTTTCCCGCCGGCCTCGACGATTGCATGGCGGTTCTCCGCTGGCTGCGCGATAACGGCCGCGAGATCGGCGGCGACGCATCGCGCATATTGGTCGGCGGAGATTCCGCCGGAGGCAATCTCGCCGCGGCGCTGCCGATCAGAGCGCGCGAGGAGCGCGTGTCGATTCGTGCGGCGGCGCTTTTATGCCCGGTGACGGATTTTCACTTCGAAAGATTTCCGTCATTCGAACGGCTGGCTCCGGCCGGCGTCGTGATCGACGCGCCCTTCATGGCGTTTGCGCGCGCCGCCTATCTGACGGCGGCGGCGCAATGGCGCCATCCCTGGGCCAGCCCTGCGCTCGGCGAACTGAGCGGCTATCCGCGAACCTTGATCATCAGCGGAACGGCCGATCCGCTGGTCGATGAAAATCACGCCTTTGCAGCGAAATTGAAGGCGGCGGGCGTCACGGTCGAGCATTTTGTCGGGGACGCCATGCCGCACGGCTTCTACTTCTTTCCAGGCCTGTTGAGCGAAGCGGACGCCGCTTTCGCCGCGATCGCAAGATTTCTCGCCGAGGCGCGGCAAGGCGCATGATGTCGTCTCGGAAGCAGATCGTGGAAGCCAGAGTCGGCCCCGCGTTGCCGTCTGGCGCGGATTTGTGCACAATCGCGGTCGAATCGGCGTTTGTGACTTGAAAGGCTGCGCTCAAGACAAATATTCATTTTCGGGATATGTTGTCCTGAAGGTCGTGCAGTCCCAAACTTCGTCAATATATCCGTGAAGAAACCTGTGCGTGCCGAGATTATTGATCCGCAGATCGCGCCGACTCTGAGCGATCAGCCGCGTTCAGGAGGCTTAAATGCTTCGGAATTCTGGGTGAAAGCTTGACCTTGGCTGCGTAATCCGCCTCGGATTAGCCATTCATTATCGATTAAATAGGACATTGGCCTGACGCCGAAAGGCGGTCAACCACGTTTGGAGCGGAATATGCGTTTGAGAACGCGCTCTCGCGCCCGGCTTTTCACGACAGTGGCTCTGGCCGCGGGCGTCGCCGCGACGCTCGGCTTTTCGTTCACGCCCGCCATGGCGCAGGGCTTTTTCTTTTGGGGCGGCGACAGCGCGCCTCGGGCGGCGGCGCCGCGAGAGACGCCCAAACATGTCCCTCGACCGCGGCATGCCGTAGGAAAGGCAGGAAAGAAATCTTCATCTAAGTCGGCCGAAAAAACCAGCGCAAAGCCGGCGCGCGAGGCCAAAGCCGATGCGCCGCAGCTCGACCGGCCGCTTTTCCTGATCGCGTCGATCGCCGATCAGCGTGTGTCGATCTATAATCATCATGGCCTCGTCGTGCGTTCGGCGATTTCGACAGGCATGGCCGGACATCCGACGCCTAAAGGCATTTTCAGCATAATCGGCCGCGAGCGTTTCCATCGCTCCAATATCTATTCCAGCGCGCCGATGCCGTTCATGCAGCGGATCACCTGGTCAGGCATCGCCATGCATCTTGGCGTGGTGCCCGGGCATCCGGCCTCGCATGGCTGCATAAGGCTGCCCGCCGCATTTGCGGCCAAGCTCTGGGGCATGACCAGGATCGGCGAGCGAGTCGTCATCGCGCCGCATGACGTGACTCCCGTCGGATTCGACCACGAGCTGCTGCCTCAGCCAAAGCTGCGGACGGCTGCTGAAGCCGAAAAGGGCGAGTCGGAAGCGAAAGCCGCGGCGGCGGAGCCCGCCTCGATCGCTGCCCAGCCGCAGGCGGAGAAGCCAGAACTCAAGACCGACGGCGACGCGGCCGACTCGGCAAAAGCCGACCCCGTCGCGAACCAGCGGCAATCCCCAGGCGTCGCCGAGGCGGCCGCCGCAACGCCGGAACTCCAGGCCGAGCAGCCGAAAGTCGAGGCCGCCGAACCGGCGGCCGCCAAAGCCGAATCCGCCGCTGTCGCGCCGCAGGAGGCTCCTGTCGTGGCGGATGCGCCTGCCGACGACCCGCAGCGACAGGCGGAGCAGCCGAAA
>JBFXJV010000405.1:0-3438 GCA_050174515.1 Methylocystis sp. | reverse complement strand
AGAGATAGAAGCCGACGCCATTGCCAAGCGTGAAGCCGACGACCTTGAAGATCGTGCGCCACTGCGTGCGGAAGGCGTCGAGAAGCGGCGATTTGCGCGCTTCCTCGGTCTGGACGATCGCGGGATCGGGCGGCAGGCGGCGGCGAATGACGAAGACGACGAGGCCGATGAGGAGCCCGGCGAAGAACGCCAGGCGCCATCCCCACGAAGCAGCGGCCGTCTCCGGCAGGAAGGCGGTTAGCGTCGCGCCGACCGCCGAGCCAAGAAGCAGGCCGCCCAGTGCGCCGAAGGGGGCGAAACTGCCCACAAAGCCGCGCCGGCGGGTCTGGGCCTCTTCGACGAGAAGAACCATGGATGTCGTATATTCGCCGCCCACGGCGAGGCCCTGCGCCAGGCGTAAGAGAATCAGGAGCAAGGGGGCCGCGAGGCCGATTTGCCGATAGGTTGGCAGCAGCGCCATCAGCAGGGTCGGAATGATCATCAAGATCACCGAGCTGACGACCGCCGCGCGCCGGCCCAGCTGGTCGCCGATATGGCCGAACAGCAACCCGCCGAGCGGACGCGCTATGAAGCCCACGGCGAACACGCCGAAAGAGGCGATCAGCGAAACGGAAGGATCTTCAGAAGGAAAGAATTGCGCGCCGATTGTCGCCGCGAAGAAGCCGTAGACGCCGAAATCGTACCATTCGACCACATTGCCTGCGAGGCCTGCGAGCACCGTCCGCCGCTCGGCGGCGCGCGTCTCGAGATTGACCTGATGCGCGGTGCGCGCGATCTCGCCTCCGATGAGATCGATGCGCGCGATTTGGCGAATACGCGGCCGGACCCTTGCGAGTTCCTTCGGCGTGAGGATGCGCTCAAAGACGAAAGTGGCGTCGGCGAGCGCCGTCAGCGCGGCGTCGGCAGGCGTGGGAATATCGTCATTATAAAGCAGGGCCAGGATACGCTTTTTCGCCTCCTGCCGCTTTTGCCCTTCGACGACCGGATAGCGACGTTCCTTGAGCACCCAGAGAAAGGCGTGATCGCTTTGGCGCAGAACGCCGCGCGCGCAGAGATTGGAGAGCGCTGCCCGGCGCATGGCGGGGGCGCTGTGCGAAAGATGTGTGATCCAATGCTGCGCGCCGAGACGACGCGGCTCGCGTATGATATCGGCGAGCGCCTGATCAAGAGTCTCTTCGCCCGTTGGCGTCGCGTCCACCGCGAAAACGCCTTCGAGGTCCGAGTCGATGCGGCCGCGTAGCGCGAGATCCATCAGCGCCGCGCCGGCGATGCCGCAGTTGAGATAAATCTCGGGCACGCTGTCGAATTCGCCGCCGCTGTCTTCCAGCGTGAGAAGCAGAAATTCCTCGACGAGGCCGATCTGCGAGGCGGGCGCATGTCTTTGCGGGCGATCTAAAGCTGCGGTCATCTTCATTCCCCGAGGAGGCGGCGCCTGGACGACGGACAGGAAAGGGGTTTATGGCTTGCAGGACTTCGCAATAAATAAACGGCGATCGCGCAACCGTCACCGGGGAAAGCAAATGGAGCTCACGCACGAGATTTCCGACGGGCTGCTCGTGGTCAGGCCGATAAGCCGCATCGACAGCGGTTCGGCGGCGTCTTTCGAAGAACAATGCGCAGCGCTGATCGCCGAAGGACCCAACAGGGTCGTCATTGACTTTTCACAAGTGCATTACGTGAGCTCCGCAGGCTTGAGAGCGGTTCTCATCGTCGCAAAGAAAGCCAAATCGCTGGGCGGCGCGCTCACGCTTTGCGGACTGTGCGGCAATGTGAAGGAGGTGATGTCGGTGAGCGGCTTCGATGCTCTGCTGGGCGCTCACGCGGGCGTAGCGGCCGCCTCGGCAGCGCTTCGCGGCTGAAATCGGGAGCTAAGCGTAAGCGCCCGTCGTCAAACGATTTGATACAGGCGGCGGCGTGACTTGCTGGAGGATGCTGCTCATGGTCGGCCCGCCTCGGGCGATTCCATTCAAGTGTTTGTTTAAGAGCGGCATTCGGACCAGTGAGATCAATGCCGATTGTTTAGGCGGCTAATTTGAAAAGCCTGATCGCGTTTAGGCGACCAATCTTCTCCCGATCGTTTTCAGCAATACTCGCCGCGTCGAACCATTTCGCCGCGTCGCTGAGTTCCTCGAAAGGATAGTCGGTCGAGAACAGGACGCGGTCCGAGCCGATTTCCGTGATTGAGTTGATCAACGCTTGCGTTCGAAAAGAGCCAGAGGTCGTGACGTAGAAATTCTGATGGAAATACTCCTGAAAAGTCTTCTTGATCTGAATGCCTCTCGGCGCGGTCGCAACGCGATGATCGACGCGCCAGATCAGAAAGGGGAGACCTTCGCCATGGTGGCCCATGATCATCTGGAGATCTGGGTGCCGGTCGAATAAACCGCTTCCCATCAGTCTGAGCGCATGCGTCGCTGTCTCCACGCCGAAGGCCCATGCGGAGCCGAGCAGCCAAGGGTGACCGTCGTAGATGCGAGACCGCGATGATATCGGATCACGCGGATGTAAGTAGAAAGGCCTGTTTAGCTTCACAAATTCAGTCCAAAACCCTTCGTAACGGCCGTCATCCAGATAGACGACCGACTCTTCGTCTCGGACCTGCGAAAATCCGTTTACAAGCGCGCCGACGAAACCGAGGTCAGCGAAGCACCTGTGCGCTTCGAGGGCGGCGGCTTCCGGATCTTGCAGCGGCAACGCCGCGAAGGCGCGGAACCGATCGGGTCTTTTCGAGACGTGTTCGAAAAGCAAATCGTTCGCCCGCTTCGCCATCTCGATCGCCGTTGGAATGTCGCTTATTGCCTGGATCGACGGCGAATTTAACGAGATGATCATCATTTCCATCCCGTGCTGATCCATGAGCTTCAGCCGAAGGTCGCCCACGTCCAAGAGACGCTTTTTCAATTCGCTCCATTTTGCCTCCACACAATATTCTTGCGAGCGGCCAAGCGTGTCGGGATGCGAGAAATGCTCTTCGAGGCCGATTTTTCCTTTCATGCCGCCACCTGTCCTACCGTAAAATCGATCCGCCTGGCGCGCCGCCGCGCCGCAACTGAGTCGCTCCGCGCTGAGGCGCAGCCTTCCGTCGCCATGAGATATGAGCCGAGTAGTCTGAGCGAATGGCTGTCCGCCTCCCTGTTTGACCCATTAAATTCCCTGTTCCGTTAAAATAATTCCCTGTTATGCGGTTAGGGAATTTTCCTATTAGCACATTGATTTTAAAGGTGTGGCGGCAAATGAAAACGCCGCAATGAGGCCCGTTTTGCGAAATTCCCTGCTAGCGGGGAATTTGGCGCGGGACCGCGCGCGCAGGCGCTTTTCGGACGATTGTCAGGTAATTTGCGGTTCGGCTCGCTTCAGCGCGCAATGCCGTTACAGCATTCGCGCGCCAACCGCCGTTTGAGCGCGCTCGACGGGTCGCATGAGGAGTTCACCGGCCGT
>JBFXJV010000404.1:0-3447 GCA_050174515.1 Methylocystis sp. | reverse complement strand
AGCGCGGGAACAGCCGCGGCGGCGTGGCGATCAGCTGGTCCGCCGTCGACGGAAAGCCGGAACTGCCGACGCGCGCCTGCATCCGCGGCCAGACCGCCTTCAGCAGGTCCTCGCGGGTCAGGAAATGGCGATACACCGTGCGTTCGGTCACCTTTGCCCGTTCCGCCACTTTGGCGATGGTGAGCGCGCCCAGGCTGGTTTCCCGCATCTCGTCGATCGCCGCGTCGAGAATGCGCGTGCGCGTCTGGCCCTTATGCGCTTCGCGAAGCGATGTCAGTTCATATGACGTCATGTCATGACGTATGACATTTTGATTCAGCCATGTCAAGGAATCTCGGCCTGAGCGAGTTGGAATGGGCTTTATGCAGCCAATTTGGCGCCGAAGGCGGGCGGAGGCTTCCTTGAAGTCGCCCCGCATAAGCGATAAAGGCTGCGCGCTCACGTCCAAGCGGCCGATGGAGCGCCCCCTTGCACAGCGTCGCGCCAGACGCATCCGATCCTTCGCTCAAGGCGACGCGCCGGGAGTGGATCGGACTCGCCGTCCTCGCACTGCCGTGCATGGTCTATTCAATGGACCTCACGGTCCTCAATCTCGCGATTCCGTCGCTGACCGCCGAGCTGCGGCCGAGCGCGTCGCAGTTGCTTTGGATCATCGACATCTACGGCTTCATGGTCGCCGGATTCCTGATGATCATGGGCGGGCTCGGCGATCGCATCGGCCGGCGTAAGGTGCTGCTGCTCGGCGCCGCCGCTTTCGCCGCAATGTCGATCATCGCGGCTTTCTCGCATTCGGCGCGGACGCTTATTCTCGCGCGCGCCGGGCTCGGCATTGCGGGAGCGACGCTGGCGCCGTCGACGCTGTCGCTCATAACCAACATGTTTCGCGATCCTCGGGAGCGCACCTTCGCGGTGAGCATGTGGATTTCGGCGTTTTCCGCCGGCGCCATCGTCGGCCCGCTCGTTGGCGGCGCGCTCATCCAGTCGTTCGGCTGGGGCTCGGTGTTTTTCGCCGGCGTTCCCGCGATGATCGTTCTGCTCTTACTCGGACCGACGCTCCTGCCGGAATATCGCGATCCGAAGGCCGGCCGACTGGATCTCGCCAGCGCGCTGCTGTCGCTCGCGGCGACGCTGTCCTTCATTTACGGCTTGAAGCGCGCCGCCGAGGCGGGCTTTGGCGTCGATTCGATCGTGCCGATGGCGGCGGGCGTCACGCTCGCGATTCTGTTCGTGCGCCGGCAGGCGCGGCTCGAAGACCCGCTGATTGATCTTGCGCTGTTTCGGTCGCTGCCGCTCAACGTCGCGCTTTGCATCAACATGCTTGGCGTCTTCTTCATGTTCGGCGCGTTCATCCTGCTCGGGCAGTATTATCAGCTCGTCGCGGGATTGACGCCGCTCGACGCAGGACTGTGGTCGACGCCGTCGGCGATCATTTTTACGATTGGCTCATTCGCAACGCCCGCGCTCGCGCGCAGGACCAAAGCTGTCGATCTTCTCGCCGGAGGACTCATCGTTTCGGGAATTGGCTTTGTCGGCCTTGCGCTCGCGAGCGGATTTTACGGCGTCCTTCTGTCTTCGCTGCTTCTTGTCGGCTTTACGCCGGTCATCGCGCTGACGACGGAAATCATCGTCGCATCGGCGCCGCCGGAGCGCGCCGGCGCGGCTTCCGCTCTTTCGGAAACCGCGAATGAACTCGGCGGCGCGCTCGGCATCGGCGTGCTCGGCAGTCTCGTAACGCTGATCTACCGATCCAAAATGGCTGGCGTCGTCGCGGCGCTTCCGGCCGATGTCGCGGGGACGGCCGCGGCGACGCTCGGCGGCGCGGCGGACGCCGCCAATCTTCTTCCAGCCGATCAGGCGGCGCATATGCTTTCGGCCGCGCGCGACGCCTTCTGCGTCGGATTTCAGGCGTCAGCTTGGCTCGGCGCCCTGGGGCTCTTCGGCGCCGCGCTCGCAACAAAAATTGCGCTCAGGGAAGCGCGATCGGCGTCGGCCGTCGGCGCGGACGACAAGCGCCGTTCGGCCGCCGCGTAGCGTATCCTTCGTCACGGTCTTGTCACGTCGCGCGAGGAGCCTTAGCCTCTCCTGGTTCTGCAACTTTTTGCTTGCGGGGCGATTTCATGAGACTTGCTTCGTATAACGTCGAGAATCTTTTCGATCGCGCGCGTGCGATGAATCTCAAAAAGCCCGCCGAGGGCAAGCCGATCCTCGAACGCTTCGCGGAAATGAGCGCGTTGCTCGCGCAGCCGTCGTACAGCGCCGCCGACAAGAGCCGCATGGCGAAGCTCCTCAGGGCCCTTGGCCTGGAGAGATCCGACACCGGCGAGTTTGTCATCCTGCGGCGTAACAGAGGCGCCTTGCTCAGACGGCCGAGGTCCGGCGGCGTCGAGATCGTCGCCGACGGGCGCGCCGATTGGGTCGGCTCGCTGGAATTGATCGACGAGCCGATCGACGAACAGGCCATGAGAAATACGGCGCGCGTGATGCGAGACATCGAGGCGGACGTACTGGGTGTCGTCGAAGTGGAAAGCCGGCCGGTGCTGCGGGATTTCAACAATGACGTGATCTCCGCGCTTGGCGGCGAAGCGTTTCGTCACGCGATGGTGATCGACGGAAACGACACGCGCGGCATCGATGTCGGCCTGCTGACCCGGCGGGATTTTCCGATCGGCCTGCTCCGCAGCCATGTCGACGACATGTTGGGCGAGCGCGACCTGATTTTTTCGCGCGACTGCGCCGAATATGAGGTGACGACGCCATCCGGCGCGCGCATTCTGCTGTTGCTCAATCACTTCAAGAGCAAGGGCTACGGCTCGCAACAATCATCCAATGACCGGCGTCGCAATCAGGCGCAGCGCGTCGCGGAAATCTATGACGAGCGCGTCGGGATGGGGATCAAGAACATCGCGGTCCTGGGCGACTTCAATGATACGCCGGACAGCGAGCCGTTGCGGCCGCTTATCGAAGGGACGGACTTAAAGGACATCTTCCTGCATCCGACATTCGATAACGGCGGTTACCCGGGCACCTACGGCAATTGCTCCGCCGAAAACAAGATCGATTTCATTCTGCTTTCCCCGGCGCTGTTCGACAAGGTCACGGGCGGCGGGGTGTTTCGAAAAGGCCTGTGGCCCGGCGCGCGCGCCAGGCGCTGGGAAGCCTATCCCGAACTGCAACGCAAGGAAGACGCCGCTTCCGATCATGCGGCGATATGGGCGGACATAGATATTTAATACGAAATCCGTTTGAACGGCTCGGCTGTCATTCCCGACGCGCGCTTTGCGCGCGATCGGGAATTTAGAGCAGGACCAGCGTTCCTGCGGCGGCTCTGGATTCCTGTGTGTTGATTTTGTGGGATGGTCATCGCGGGCGGGAGACCGTTGGATTCGCGGTGTTGGTCACCGAGACCGGGCTTGGTCCCCGCCCGCTTTTGGATGTTCCACCTGAACA
>JBFXJV010000403.1:0-3448 GCA_050174515.1 Methylocystis sp. | reverse complement strand
TGCTGGCTCTTAACCGTCGAGACAAAATCGTCTGTCAGTCGGCCTTCAGCGCTGTTCATCCCCTTCCTGCTGAGGAATTGCTTCACTGCGCTGCGGGTCGACTCATCGATTTCGCCATTCACGCGGCCGTCGTAGCAGCCGGCGTGGGCCAAGGCGGCCTGCAGCTCTTTTGCGCGTCCGTCCGATTTTTCGGTTTCCCGGTCGATATCCGCTTTGACGGCTGTGCATTTGACCTGATTGCGGAAGGCCGTGAGCTTCTGCTGGATATCCATCGCGCCGAGGTCGAGCGCGTTGAAGGCCTGACGGTCGGCGACGCAGGAAGCCTCCGCCGCGCGCGCGTTCGCCTCAAGCGACGCAATCTGCGCCTGCGCCTCAGTGCGCACCGCTTCGCAAGTAAAATCTTGAAATGCCGCCTTGATCTCAGTCAGCCCTTTGCGAGAGGCGGACTTGTATGCGCGACGATCCTTGTCGCAGGCGCGCGCCAGAGCGACTTTGATCCGGCGAAGCTCGCGTTCGGCGGCTTTGTTCATCCCTGCGCAAGAAGCTTGGGCGCGAAAAGTCTCCAATCCGGAAATGTCATTGGCGTCGGAAAGGCGCTTCAGGTCCGCATCCTCGCCCGCGCATTTGGCTGCGGCGAGCCTCTCGGCCTCCTCCTTAGCCCTGCGCTCGGCTTCTTTCGCGGCCTTCATCTGCTCGGCGGCGATGCGGGCCTCATCCTCCTTGCGCCGACGCTCTTCCTCGGTCTTCGCGGCAATGCGCGCCTCCTCTTCCCGCTGGCGCTTGGCGTCTTCGATTGCTTTTCGGGCCGTCTCGGCGGCGAGCCTTGCCCGCTCAGCGGCCGCCTCCTGCTGACGCTTCTCTTCAATCCGGCGCTCTTCCGCCTTTTGCGCCGCAATGCGGGCCTCTTCCTCGCGCCGGCGCGCTTCCTCGCGAGCTCTTTGTTCGGCGGCGGTCTTTTCAGCCTCGAGACGGCGCGCGACTTCACGCGCCTTCGCCTCGCGGGCGAGCTTTTGCTCCTCCAGCTCGGCCTCTTTGCGGCGTTGTTCCAAGGCGGCGAGGCGTTCGAAGAGATCTATGCGGATTTGAGCGTCGCGGGCATAAGGCGAATTCGGAAAGCGCTCGATGAACTTCTTAAAATCCCCGGGGTCCTGGGACTCGCGAATGCGATTCCAGACCATGCGGTCGCCCTCATTGGGATTGAGAAAGAACTTGTCGAATAGATTGGCGTGAATTTCCGGATGCTGCGGCTGATCCGTGTTCTGAGTTTTCTTGTAAACGTCCGACGCCACTTCGCGGAACAGTTCGTTGATTTCGACGCCCGGCTCCTTGAGCCGGGAAATCAACGCTTCGGCGAACGGGCTGTTACGGCCGCTACCGTCTTGCGCCTTGTCGTCGGGGCCTGTCGCGAAAACGACGACCATGTTGTTCAAGGTGGCGTCGATGCGTCCCAGGCCGCGCGAGGCGCCGCCCGTGGACCTCATCGCCAGTTTGGACCCGGCGAAGGGATTATCGCGGCACGCGTCGAGAATCAGCAGCTTGACGCCGCGCACATCCTGCAGCGCCTGCATCACATCATTGGTCTTCACAGCCCTGAATTGCACGTCACGAATGTCTTTAACCGGGATGTCGGTCGGGAGAAGATAGTTGTTCTGCTGATACTGTACGCCGTGGCCGGCGTAATAAATCAGCGCGACATCGGCGCCTTCAGCTTTACGCGAAAACTCCGCGAGCGCGCTCTCAAACTCGCCCTTGCGCGAGTCGCGCAGGAGAATGACGTCATAGTCGAGCGATTTTAAAGCGCCGGCGATATCCTCCGCGTCATTGCTCGGATTTCGGAGCGTCAGCCGCGCATTCTCATATTTGGCGTTACCGACAATGAGGGCGACGCGCTTGTCGGCGCGCGCATCCGCCGGTTGCAGGGCCAGGCAAACAATTCCGGCCATGAATAGGAAGAGCGTTCTTAGCTGACTGCTCATGCTCTCGCGCTCCTGACAGCGCTGCCCCGACCGGTCCACTCAGCAAACGTTGCGCCCCTGCAGTTCGTTCCTTGAGAACGTTCGTTTGCTGTGGCCATCGCTCCATCTTAATTTCGCTCGCGCGCTCGAATCTCCTCCCGCGCCAACTCAAGCGGTTCTATCGCTTCCTCCGAACCCAGCATATGCGCTGGCGCACATCGGGCCAAGGCCAATAGTATAAGATGGGCTTGTATTTGCAATCTGGAGCTGACCGGATGCACAGGCCCGATCCCTCGCCTTACCCGTTGCACCCAAATGCGGCGAGCGCGTCCCCGAGCGTTCGGCGGCGGGCAGCGCTAATTGCCTTTGCACCAGGCGCGCCAAACCTCGTCGACGGAGCCGGGTTCGCCAGCGAAATCGCACCAGTCGATGCTCTCCTCCAGAGATCGCGTCGCCATTTGCTTGCCGTCTCCGATCATGACGAGACGGCAGGCGCGGCTCAGTTGCGATTTTTCTCGCTTGAGGCAGGCGACGATGCCGTTGACGTTTGGGATTTCCGAAGCGCAAAGCCGAAAGACGTCTGGCGTGCATGCGGCGCGCTGAGCGGCCGTGCCCCGCTCCGCCGCGGCGGGCAGAACCGTCGAAATCAAGAAGAAAAAAACAGCGAAGAACTTCATATCACACGCCCTCCAGTTATTCGACGGCGGCAACGCCTGACGTCGGCTAACGTTAAAGCCTTTGAAAACAACTCTAGCCGCGCTTTGGAGAATCTCGTCTGCAAGTAAAGGACCCCGACTACTCTATGTTACGTTAGCAGAAATTCGGTAACCGGCAAGATGCTGAATATCGCAAGCACAATCGGAGAAGCGGCGTCCCCCAGCGTTTCGGCGGAAGGCGCGGCCGTTTCGACAAGCTTGCTCGCCGCGGCGGCGGCTGTTGATCTCTGGGGGGAACTCAGGGAATATGCTAAGCATTGACGTCCTAGTGCTTAGCCTGGTGAAAATCGTAAGCCTAGAGGAGGTTTTCATGTACAAGATCGAACGCAGAGTTCAAGTCTTTGCGGGATTCGCCGGGATCATTGCTTTTGGTCTGGCGCAGGCCGCGGCCGAAGAGCGGCGCGCAGACGACATCGTGCGCGCGCTGGCTCCAGCGCTGACGCGAAGCCTCTCATCCGGTCCTTCGGCGACTGCCCCGGAGCAGGCTGCTGACGAAGCCTTTGTGAATTCCGTTCGAGATCGAGGCCCTCGCTCGCTCTCGGTCGGCGAGGTTGATCATCTCGACAGGATCGTCTCGGCGCGCAAGGAAATCGACTTCGAAATGAAATTTGCTTACAATTCCGCTGCGCTTACGGGGAAAGACAAGGAGATTGCAGAGGATTTGGGGAAGGCGCTGTCGAGTCCCGCGCTGAAAGATCAGACCTTTCTGATCATGGGGCACACGGACGCGAAGGGTTCGAACTCCTTCAACCAAAAGCTCTCCGAGCGACGCGCGGC
>JBFXJV010000402.1:0-3448 GCA_050174515.1 Methylocystis sp. | reverse complement strand
CGACATATGAGCGACTTCAGGAGCAATTCGAGCGATATGAAGAATTTTCTCTCGCCGGTCGCTAAACCTTCTTAGTTCGCCTAAAGGATAGGCTATCAAAATAGCCGACGGATTTCGATTGGCGATTGGACGCCGCCGCTTAGAGGCGTGACGCCGATCCTAGCGGAATTTGATTTCCGACTTAACTGCTCTCACTGTTACACAATCCTATTGGCAATCCGCTCGTAGCGCGTCAAACATGAGGAATCGCATGTATTGGAGTACGGACTGGCTTTGGGGACTGCCGCTTCTGGTGATCACTGTGGTCTTCCACGTCTCCATGTTCGTGGTGATTGAGAAGGCGGTCGTGCACAATAAAAGCCGTGGACAACATACGGGAACGCGAAGCCGCTTCATCATTTCGGTCGCACTGATTGCGCTCGGCGCGGCGACGCTGCACGGGCTAGAAGCCACTGCCTGGGCAGTGCTCTTTATCGGGTTGGGCGCGTTGCCGGATGCGTCCGCGGCCATACTGTATTCGCTTGGCGCGTTAACGACCTTTGGCCACGCTTCTATCTTCCTGGAAAATCGGTGGAAACTTCTCGGCGCCATCGAGGCGATGAATGGCGCCATTCTTTTTGGCCTGACTACCGCATTCCTTTTCGCCGCGATAGGAGCGCTCCGATCAAATCACGCCGAACGCCCCTGATCAGAGTGGATTTCTTTGGTTGTAGCGATGGTCGCCAATGCAAGGACAGGAGTATTTTAGTGGCTGCCGCCAGACGATTCGCGCCGCCTGCCGCAAGAGCATAGGTTCGCTGTACCGTAATGGCGTTCGAGCCGCGATCGCTCCGAGAACGCCCCGACCCTGGATGCAACGCCGGGGCCGTTCACCCACCTCGGCGACGGACGACGACGGCTGGCCTTTCTCTCGCAAATTATCGAGAATAGCGTTTCTGTTTGGCGCTCCAGCGAGGAGGGACTTCGTGCGTCTCGTCATCTGTCTTGTGGCCTTCATGCTTGCCGGACCGGCGCCGGCGAAAGCCGAAGATCGACTGTTGAAGGAGGCGGTGGAATTTCACGGCGCCGTGCTGTTCCACGCCCTTAAGGTTCCTGGCCTCGTCATCGGCGTCACGCGCAATGGAAACGCTGCGGTTGCAGGTTTCGGCGCGGTGAAGGATGGCGCGAACCGCGCGCCGGACGGAGACACTCTGCTGCGCATCGGCTCGATCACAAAAGTGTTCACTGGGCAGATGCTGGCGAGCCTTGTCGCCGACGGCAAGGTGAAATTGACGGACCGCCTCGACCAGCGCCTGAAATGGCGCACGACAATCCCCTCGCGCGACGGCCGACCGATTCGCCTCATCGAGCTTGCCACCCACACCAGCGGCCTGCCTCGCGAGGTGGAGCGCGAACCCGGCCCGGAGAATGATCCGTTCCGCACCATAACCAAGAAAGCGTTTGTACGCTCACTCGCCGGCGATTCGTTGCTGTTCGCCCCCGGCGCTGGGGCGCTTTATTCCAATTTCGCATTCGACCTTCTGGCCGCGGCGCTGGCGGATGCGGCGGGCCAACCCTATGAGACGCTCCTGCGCAGGCGCGTGCTGGAGCCGGCTGGGCTGACGGCGACTGGGTTCACGCCCGACGCGGCGCAGCGCCGCAATCTGCTGCAAGGACACGGGTTCGGCGGCGAACCTTTGCCCGACGTCCCGACCGCGCCAATAACCCAGGGCTCAGGCGGGCTGTATTCAAGCGCCAATGACATACTGCGGTGGCTCGATTGGCATTTGGATCGCTTCGAGCCCAAGGGCGCGGAGGTTCGGCTTATCGATCACGCCGCTTATGTGTCGCGTGACGGGCTAAGTCCGGTTTTGGGCCTCGACGAATCTGGCCATATGGACGCCATGGGGCTCGGCTGGATCATCATGCGGGCTGAAGGGGATCGCCCGCTCGTTCTCCAGAAAGCCGGCGGCTTGCAGGGCGTCTTCGCTTACGCCGCCTTCGCGCCGACGCGCGGGGTGGGCGCCTTTATCGCCATAAATCAATTTGACTTCTCGGCCGCAGAGGCCATGGCGAAAGCTGTCAACGATCTGATCAGCGACCTGGCGCCCCGCTGAGCCGCGCCATGTCGATCGTTTGGAAAGAAGGCCACCGATGACCGCGGAGATCCATGGGAATGCCCGGCGCATCTACCTGGCGGCAACGGCGAATGGCTTCCCGGCGGAATTCCGGCCCCGGCGACACGGAGGCTGGTGCGATGGCCAACCTCTCACCCCGCGCATGAGGCTCGCGCGGAGGTCGCTGCGTCTCGCCCGACTATTCGCCGACCTTGGCGAGGCGCTGACGCCGGACGATTTGCGGCGGGGAGTATGATCTTCGGGCGCCGAGCCTTGTTATCGCCGAATTGCTGAATCACGCTTCGAGCACGTAACGGGCTAATCCTCTGCGCGATCCAACTAAACGCCCCGACGCCGGATGTATGCGCGGGGCGTTTTTTGCCGAGCTTCAACTCAACCAATGGCTCGACAAGCGCGTCTATCTAATGGGATCACAAAGAGCCAGTTCACACATCGATGGCGATCCCCGCGACAGCGCCAGGATGCCCAGGGATCAAGATCGCAAACTTGTGATCACGCACGGTACGCTTGCCTCCCGGCAGATCGATCGTAATCTCGTAATCGACTGGAGCGCCTTTTTCCCTCACCTGGCGATCCCTGCTTATCACTTGTTCAGCTTGCTCCTTCGGCAGAAAGTCATAGTCTGATTTGCCAATGCATTCCGCCTCGCTGCAATTCAGCTCCTCCGCGGCTTTCCGGTTGACCAAAAGGAACCGGCCTTTCTCGTCCTTGACGTAAAGAGCCGCATCGACGCTGTCGAAGAACGCCTGCATCAATTTGACGTCGCTCATCATTTCCTCCCGCTCTCCAGAAACCCGCTGGCTGCGCCCGCTTGTAGATATGGCGCGAGGTTTATCAAACAACCTGCCTAAGCGATCCAATGTTCGGCCGCTTCGCCCGATCAGCAACGGCCGGTTTTCTTTGTCAAATAATGGTGCTCAAAGCCGTCGTTGACGCTGACGATTGAATGGGGCCAGCGTTTTCTACTTGCGTAAGTGCTTCCAATGTCTGTCGCAAGTTCGAAAGCAACCGTCGCCGGTCAGGTCTTTCATTCAGCCGCCATGCGGAAGTCGCCGCTTTCACCAGAACAAGCCTTGGCCGTCACAAGAACGCCCCGACCGTGGATTTATCGGCGGGACGCTTTACTCGAAAAGGGATTGGCGGCAACGCCAAGCCGATCACATCTGACTGGCCGCAGGACACTGCTGACGCGGATGGCGTCGCGCTTGGCGTTGCAAGCGCAGGCTGCCGCTCAACAATTAACGTACTATTAAGCGCCAGCGCCCGACTGTGGATGTAACGGCGGGGCATTTCTTATTCAGCGTCTGCGCTACGTCAATAGTAATATGGCG
>JBFXJV010000401.1:0-3451 GCA_050174515.1 Methylocystis sp. | reverse complement strand
GCTGCCGATCGCCGTCGGCTTTGGCGTCAAGAATGCGGAAAACGCCGCCGAAATCGCCCGCAACGCCGATGGCGTCGTCGTCGGAACGGCGCTGGTTGAAGCGCTCAAGTCCTCGCTCGATGCAAAAGGCCAAGCCAGCCCTTCGAGCGTCGGCGCGGTGACCGGGCTGGTCGCGTCGATTTCACAAGGCGTACGCGGCGCCCGTCCCAAGGGCGGCGTGATGAGCTGGTTGACGAGGCTCGTGTCATGAATTGGTATTCGAACGTCGTCCCGCCGAAGATCAAGGCGCTGATCAAGCGCGAGGCGCCCGAAAATCTCTGGGTGAAATGTCCCGATAGCGGTCAGCTCGTCTTCCATAAGGACATCGAGGCGAACCTCTATGTCGTTCCCGGCTCGGGCTATCACATGCGCTGTCCGATCGGGACCAGGCTCGCCAATCTTTTCGACGGCGGCGAATGCGAACTGCTCGCGACGCCGGAAGCGCCGCTCGATCCGCTCAAGTTTCGCGACATCAAGCGCTATGTCGATAAGCTAAAAGAATATCGGGTCAAGACCGGCATGGCCGATGCGGTGACCCTCGCCTTTGGAAATCTTGAAGGCTCGCCCGTCACCGTCGCCATTCAGGATTTCGAATTCCTGGGCGGCTCGCTCGGCATGGCCGCGGGCGAGGCGATTGTCGCCGGCTGCGAATATGCGCTGGCCAAGGGCACGCCATTCGTCATCTTCACGGCGTCGGGCGGCGCGCGCATGCAGGAAGGGATGTTCTCGCTCATGCAGATGCCGCGCACGACAATCGCCGTGCAGCGCCTGCGCGAAGCGCGCCTGCCCTATATCGTCGTGCTGACCAATCCGACGACGGGCGGCGTCACCGCGTCCTACGCGATGCTCGGCGACGTGCAGATCGCCGAGCCCGGCGCGATCATTGGCTTCGCCGGCGCGCGAGTCATCGAGCAGACGATCCGCGAGAAGCTCCCGGAAGGATTCCAGCGCGCCGAATATTTGCGCGACCACGGCATGGTCGACATGGTGGTGCCGCGTCAGGAGATGCGCGAGACTCTGGCGCGCCTGTGCGGTCTCCTGACCAAGTCGCCGCCGCGCCGCGCCGCCGCCTGACGATTCGAGGGCGCGGCCGCAATGGATCAGCACGACGCGATCCTGTCGCGACTGCTCACGCTCCATCCAAAGAAGATCGATCTGTCGCTCGGGCGCACGGAGCGGCTGCTCGCCGCGCTCGGACGCCCCGACCTCAGACTGCCGCCGATCATTCACGTCGCCGGCACTAACGGCAAGGGTTCGACGATCGCCTTTCTGCGCGCGATGCTCGAAGCCGCCGGCAAGCGCGTGCATGTCTATACCTCCCCTCACCTGCTGCGTTTCAACGAACGCATTCGTCTTGGCGCGGAGGGCGGCGGCAAGCTGGTCGACGACGCGCGCCTGAATGCGGCGCTGGAGCGCTGCGAGCAGGCCAACGCCGGGCAGCCGATCACCTTTTTTGAAATCACGACGGCGGCGGCCTTTTCGCTTTTCGCGGACGCGCCGGCCGACTGGCTGCTGCTCGAAACGGGGCTCGGCGGGCGCTATGACGCGACCAATGTCGTCGCTCAGCCCAAATGCGCCATCGTCACGTCGATCTCCCTCGATCACCTCGAATTTCTCGGCGATACGGTTGAGAAGATCGCGCATGAGAAGGCCGGCATCCTGAAGAAGGGTGCGCCGGCGATCATCGGCTTCCAATCGGAGTCGGTCGCCAGGGCGCTGGAGCGGGAGGCGCGGCGCGCCGGCGCGCCGCCCGTCATCGCCGGACGGGACTTTCACATCTCCAACGAAAACGGCCGCCTCGTCTTTGAGGACGAGCGCGGCTTGCTCGATCTTCCGCTGCCGCGGCTCGCCGGACGCCACCAGCATGAAAACGCCGCCGGCGCCATCGCGGCGCTGCGCGCGGTCGCGCCGGAAATTCCAACGGCTGCGATCGAGGCCGGACTGACGCGCGCCGAGTGGCCGGCGCGGCTGCAGCGCCTTACCCGGGGCCGCATTGTCGATCTCGCGCCGCCGAGCGCAGAGGTATGGCTCGACGGCGGCCATAATGAAGACGGCGGCCGCGTCCTCGCCGAGGCCATGGCCGAATTCCACGACAAGTCGCCGCGTCCGCTTGTGCTGATCTGCGGCGCGCAGACCACCAAGGACGTTGGCGCGCTCTTACGACATTTCGTCGGCCTCGCGCGCGAAGTCGTCGCCGTGCCGGTCGAGGGCGAACATAAGAGCTGGCCGCCGGATGAAGTGGCGCGACTCGCCATGGCGGAAGGCATTCCGGGCGCCGCGGCGGACGGCGTCGAGAAAGCGTTGGCGCTGCTCTCGACGCGCAGCTTCGATGCGCCGCCGCGCGTGCTTATCGCCGGCTCGCTCTATCTCGCCGCCTCGGTGCTGGCCGCCAATGGCTCGCTGGTGGAATAGGCTGTTGCTTACCTTTACGCCAAATGTCCCCGACAGGCGTGCAACGCGACGCCGCGCCGAGACTGGACTATAAGAGAAAAGTCCGCAGGGCGGTTTTCCCCAACTGGAGCCATGAACTTATGACCTTGATGCTGGCGAGCGTTCTCTCCCGCGAGGAGGCGGAAATCGCCCTTGCGCGCGGCGCCGACATCATCGACTGCAAGGCCCCCTCGCGCGGCGCGCTCGGCGCTTTGCCGCTGGACGCGATCGCCGAGATCGTCGGCTTCGTCGACGGTCGCCGGCCGGTGAGCGCCGTGGTCGAGCTTCCCCATGACGTCGCCCATGCGCTGCGCGCTTTCGAAGAGGTCGTCGCCGCAGGCGTCGACTATGTGAAATTCGCTTTGCCGGCGACGCCCGACGCCGTCGAGATCATCGACGCGCTGGCGCCGCTGACCGAAAGAACGCGGCTCGTCGCCGTGCTCTTCGCCGATCTCGGGCCCGAGTTCGACATTCTCGAACCGCTGGCCGGCGCCGGCTTTCACGGCGCGATGCTCGATACGGCGCATAAGGCGAAAGGCCGGCTGCTCGACTATATGAGCGTCGGCGCGCTGTCCGAATTCGTCGCATGCTGCCGCAATCTCGGCCTCGCCTCCGGACTTGCCGGCGCATTGGAGCCTCCCGACGTGCCGCGCCTGCTCGTCGCCGGCGCCGACGTGCTGGGGTTTCGCGGCGCGCTCTGCGCGCATGGAGATCGCCGCTCCGCCATCGACGGCCGCGCCACGACGCTGATCCGCGATCTGATCCCTTTAGCGCGCGATGCGCATGCCGCGTTTCACGCCGAATGGGCGTTCCTTGGCCGCGGCTATATCGAACCGCCGGGCGCGAATGAGACGGACTGCGTCTTCCTCAAGGACTATGTCGCGCCCGTCGAGATCGGCGCCTATGCCCATGAACACGGCCATACGCAGCGCGTGCGCTTCAACGTCGAAGCTGAAGTGACGCGCGTCAACGGCTCCGACGA
>JBFXJV010000400.1:0-3458 GCA_050174515.1 Methylocystis sp. | reverse complement strand
GAAGCTCCCGGCCCGTCTGGAAGCTCGCACCGGTGTCGCTGACCACCTTGATGGCAGCAAGCCTAGAGCTGAACCCTGCCTGGATGAGGATTGAGGCCGAGCGATTCAGCGTCCCAGTCTCGACGGCGGGGACGGCTAGGCCGAGCTCGTAGTCGTCGAGCAGGAAGTCGCCTACGGTGTCGCTGTTAGCGGCCGCACGAACGCGGATGGCCTCCATCGCCCAAGGCAACCGATAGATGAGTCCCCCCTCGACAAACTGGAGCGTATCCGACTCCTGACCCGCCGCGATGATGGCAAGAGACTGGCCGAGTAGCCAGACTCGGAGGATGTCCCGCCAGTTGGTCGGCATGGGGTCGGGCGTGAACGGATAAAAGGCGAAAACCCGCTCGGCGATGCTCGTAATTGCGGAGATCGTCGCTTCAGCGTCATTCACGATGATGCCGGTATTGGCCTGAACCAAGAGAAGATTGGCATCCGCTGCGATGGCGTCTAGCGCATGCCCGGTCGTTAAACCGACACCAGCCAGGAAATAGCCCCGGCGTCGCGCCGCAGTCGTCTGATTCCAAATGTGCCGACTGCGCGAAACGAGGCCCGCCTTGAGGAGCCGCTGCACTTGCTCGTTCCGCCGTAGTAGGCGGCGGTGCCAGAGAGACGACTGGAGGATGTCATCAAGCGAGGCTTCAATCCCATCGTCCGGGATGTCGTTTTGGCCGATGAGGCTGAGGACCGCCGTGTCGAGCGTCCCGATATCCCGCTCCCACTCGCCAAGGGCCCGCTCGCGTTCTTCGGGCTTTTCGTTTACGATTTCGGGGAAGGTCCACGCGGCGGCGTTGTTGACGACATACTCCACGAGTTGGTCCAGATCTCCGCCAATGCGGGCGTGCATGCGGGACAGCAGTGCCACCACCAAGCGCACCAGCCCACTCTCCATATCCCGCGCGCCGAGATCGTTGATGAGGCCTTCCCAGTTATGCCGCTTCTTCGTGATGTTGTCGAACATGGGGAAAAGAACGATGCCTTCTACGTCGACATAGGCTCGTCCGGCTCGCCCGATGACGTTCTTGAACTCTGAGACCTCGACCAGTTTACCGAAGCGGTGGAGGGAGTGCATTACAACGGCCGTGGCCGACAGGTTGAGGCCCTGCGCCAACGTTGGCGACGAGATAGTAACCTTGAGGATACTCTCGCGTAGCAGGCGCTCAACCTCCTTGCGATAGGCCGTCGGCAACGCCCCATGGTGCAATGCGACGCCGAGTCGGAGGCATTTAAGGATCGCGCTATCCGGCCCGAGCCATTCCCCGCCCAGCGTGATCGCGGTGTTGAGGACGGCGGGGTCCGCCTCAAGTAAAGAGCGAAGCGAGCCGCGCTCATGGAGATCGACGATTACATCTGCGAATGGCTCGACGCTGCGTCGTTCCGGGCAAAAGATGAGGACGGTCTGCCGATCCTCGACGAGCCGCCAAGCCGCCGCGAGGCAGAGCTCGCGTTGATCGCACGGGAATTGCTTGGTTCGACGACGTTTTGGCGGCACCCAGTTCGGCGGCACCGCTCCCGTGAGAAACCGCTGGACCCAAGGGCGCTCGTCACCAATACGCAGATTCAGACGCGCGTTTGGTGAGGACCAAACTACCTCTCCGAACCATAGCCGGGTCGGCCGCCAGTCATGCTTGATCAGGCCGCCGGAGTGATCTCGCCGCAGCCATCCGGCAAAGTCATCAAGCTGATCGCCATCAGGCAAGATCGCCGAGAGGCACACGATCCGACGTTCGTGCGCGTCCGCGCGACGAAGCAGCCGCTGGATTTGCACCTCGTAACGAACCTCACGCTCGCTAAGGCCGATCATGTGACCTTCGTCGAAGACGAGCAGGCCGACATCATCGAGGAGGGAAGGGTCGCTGCGGAGCGCAAATTCGAGCTTCTCCGGTGTCGCGACCACGATGTCGCGTTCCCGGATAGCGTCCTCATCGAATCCGCTCACCCCGATGCTGCCGTAGAGCGCCGAGATCGTCTTGCCGAGCGGGCCAAAGGTCCTCTGCAGGATCGTTTCCGTCTGCGCCGACAGCGCACGCAGCGGCGTGATGAAGACGACGCGCTTGCCGCCAGCAAGGCAGCGCAGGATGCACAGCTCAGCGATGCGTGTCTTACCGGCGCTGGTGGGCAGCGAGACCACGAGATCATCGGATTGGTCGACCGCGCGGGATGCCGCTTCAATCTGGGATGGCCAGAGGTCCACTTCGGCTTTCGTGCGCCGTTGCAGCAGCGCGATGAACAGCTCGCGAAGCCTGATCCAGTCGGCCGCTTCGCCGCCGGCAGTCTGGAGTGGCATCTTCTCGTGGAAGGTGGTCGACCAAAGGTCCGAAAAAAGGTGGATAGCGATGCGATGCGCCCACCATTGCGGCAACATGTTCAACTCGCTGCAGATTGCGAGGCTAGTCCGAAGACGCTCCAACGCTTGGTCGAGGAGCTGCTGCTCGCCGCGTTCCAGCGCGAGGAGGAACAGCGACATGGCCGCCAAGAAGGCGTCGGTCAGTGCGATGTCGAGGCCATCGAATAGGAAGTCATTTCTGCCGTCTGCCGGCTCAGCCGCGGCTTCGGCTTTATCGAGATTGACCTGGATGGCGGCGGCGATTTGCATATCACTGCCTTCGCCGGAGGCGCGGTAGTCGAGCACGCCGGCTCGAAGAGCGCGGAAGTTTCGCCGCATCAACTGGGCAAGTATCCGTTCGATGGGCGAAAAATTTGTGTCCGCCTCGACGATCGCGAGCAGTGAATATGCGCGCGCCGAAAGATGGGCGAGATGATAGCTAGCCGCTGCCATGATGAAGTGGAAGTCGCGATCTACCTCCTGGCGATTTCCCTTAGCGATAACAGCCTCAAGGGCGGTGGCGGCCTGCTCGAAGGCAGTACGTGCCCGCGCGCTGTCGCCGCCGAGTTCACGCAAACGAAGGCCGAGCCCGAGAAGGGCGTAGCCATAGGAGTGCAGTTCGTAGCTGAGCTGCGGCGCAAAGGCCGGCGCGTCTGGCGGAAGCTCACCGTCGCGCCAGATAATTGCTCGTGCCTGGCCACGCGCAATGAGACGGCCGCGAAAACCAGCCGTCGCCGCTTGTGCGATATCTGCCGCGATTGCCTCAGGAGTTGTTGGCATTGGCGATCACTCGATCATATACCGCGGCAATGAAAGCGGCGTGGCCGTTTACATGCAGGCCGATCCCCCACTGAATTATCGGTCCCTGGTAGGCCTGGAGAGAGGCGGTTAGCAGTGCGTCCGGCGCATTGCCGGAAAAGGTGAAAAACAGATGCCGGACATTCTGCACTGGGATGCCGTACTTAAGCAGCGCGTCATCGATCGCGTCGGCGAGCGGTAGATTGCCCAGCTCAAGCAGACGTGCCGAGATGAAGGCTAGAGCGTGGGCGGACGGCAGTCCGCCATCCTTGTCCAAACCGGCCCGGAGATCGGA
>JBFXJV010000399.1:0-3458 GCA_050174515.1 Methylocystis sp. | reverse complement strand
ATGGGTGCGCGTCGCCTGCATGCGGATCAACAGATCGAGCGCCGGCATCGAGCGCGGCACGAAGAGCACCGGCTTCAGCAAATTCGCCTGCGACAGGGGCGTGTCGAAGTCGATCTTTTTCGGTTCAGTCGTCGCGGCGCCCTCGCGCCGATCCGCGCAACGCGCGATGTGCATGACGAAGTCGCGGATGTGGATCATCCCGCGCGGGTCGTCGAGCGTATCGGCATAGGCCGGCAGCCGCGAATGACCGGCGGAGCGAAACAGCTCCAGCGCGTCGCGCAACGGCGCATCGAGCGAGATGGCGATGATGTCGGCGCGAGGAATCATCGCGTCGTCGACGCGCATGTCATGCAGGCCGAGCACGTTTTTCAAAAGCGCGCGCTCATGCGGAGTCACGTCGCCCGGCGACTCTTCCAGCCTGTCCTCAATGTCCTCTCGCACCGAGAAGGGCGCAAGACCAAGAAAGCCGCGCAGCCTGTCGAGGAGGCTCGGGCGCGGCGTGTCGACGGCGCGTCGTAATGGAATCGGGTCGTCGGCGTTATCGTATCGCGTCGACATGTGCTTAGTTCAATTCGCTCCGCCCGCCGGCCGGTCCCTCTGCATCGTCTGCATAGGGATCGGGAAATCCAAGCGCCGTCGCGATTTTGCGCTCCAGCGCCTCCATCCGCTCGGCTTCGGCGGCGGTTTCGTGATCATATCCGATCAGATGCAGAAATCCATGCGCGACCATGTGGGCGGCATGGGCGCGTAAGAGCTTTCCTTGCTCCTCGGCCTCCCTGGCGACGGTCTCATAGGCGATGATCACGTCGCCAAGGAGAGGCTTGCGCTCGATCGCCCCAGGCGTCGGAAAAGACAGGACATTCGTCGGCTGGTCCTTGCCGCGCCATTCGACGTTGAGTTCGCGGATTGCTTTGTCGTTGCAAAATGTGACGCTGACTTCACATTTTGAAGCAAGAGCGGCGCCGCTCGCGGCGAGACTCTGACGAACGCATTCTTTCGCCAAATCCTCCAGGTCGGCGACGCGCCGCCAAGCGGGCGCCGCGACGTTAACGTCGATTTCCACGCTAGACGTCTCCGCGCGGCTGCTTGCTGGCGCGTGCGGCGCGCTCATAGGCTCCGACGATTTGCCGCACGAGATCATGACGCACGACGTCGCCTTCCGAAAACCGCACGCGGCCGACGACGTCGAGTTCGGCGAGGAGCGCGACCGCTTCCGAGAGGCCGGACTTTTGTCCGGGCGGCAGGTCGGTCTGCGACGGGTCGCCGGTCACGATCATGCGCGAGCCTTCGCCAAGCCGCGTCAGAAACATTTTCATCTGCATCGAACTGGCGTTCTGCGCCTCGTCGAGAAGGATGCAGCTTCGCGTCAGCGTGCGGCCGCGCATGAAGGCGAGGGGCGCGACTTCGATGAGGCCGGTCTGCATGCCGCGCTCGATCATCCGCGCATCCATGAAATCATGGAGCGCGTCATAGATCGGGCGCAGATAGGGATCGACCTTGTCGCGCATGTCGCCAGGCAAAAATCCGAGACGTTCGCCGGCCTCGACCGCAGGGCGCGACAAGATCAGCCGTTCGACCGCGCCTTGCTCCATCAGCTGAACGGCGTGGCCGACCGCGAGCCAGGTCTTGCCCGTGCCCGCCGGACCTTCGGCGAAAACCAGCTCATAGCGCTTGAGCGCGCGCAAATATTGATCCTGCGCGGCGTTGCGGGCGCGCACCGATCCGCGCTTGCGGGTCAGAATCTGTTCAAAAGCGCCGCGCGTCGGCTCTGAATCGGGAAACAGGCTCCGCTGGCGCGCCGTCTCTTCGATGGCGCCGTCGACGTCCCCGGGCGCGATCGTCTGACCGAGAGCCACGCGCTCGTAAAGCGCCTCGAGCACGCGGCGCGCATGTTCGCAGGACTCGGCTTTGCCTTTGAGCGTGACGTGATTGCCATTGGCGAAGGAGGCGACGCGCAGGCGCCGTTCGATCCTGGCGAGATTTTGATCGTAAAGTCCGAAAACGAGGGAAGCGTGACGGTTGTTTTCAAAGGCGAGCGTGATTTCCGCTTCGGGCTCGCTCGCCTCCGGTCCCCGCGCGGAAAGCAACGGGTCGTCGATTGTCGTCAAGCCTTCGCCTCCTCGCTCATGAGTCGCGCCGACAGGGAGTTCGCGCCCGCCGCGATGATTTTCACGCCGACCTCGCGGCCAATATGCTCGATCGAACCCTCGGCGTGCACCGCCTGCATATAGGGACTCTTGCCGGCGATTTGTCCCTCGTGACGGCCGGGCTTTTCAAATAGCACGTCGATCTCTCGCCCAACGGTCGCGGCGTTAAACGCCTGCCGCTGCTCTTCGAGCAGGGCCTGCAGCGCGGCGAGGCGCTCGCTTTTCACATGCTCCTCGATCTGATCCTGGCGATCGGCGGCCGGCGTGCCGGGCCGGGTCGAATATTTGAACGAGAAGCTCGACGCGAAGCCCACGGCGCGCACAAGCGCCATCGTCGCCTCGAAATCGGCGTCGCTTTCACCGGGAAAGCCGACGATGAAATCGGACGACAGGGCGACATCCGGCCGCGCCTTTCGAAGGCTTTCAGCAATCGAGAGATAGGCGTGCGCGTCGTGCTTGCGGTTCATCGCCTTCAAAATGCGATCCGACCCCGACTGAACCGGCAGATGCACATAGGGCATGAGCTTTGGAATCGCGCCATGCGCGTCAATCAACGCCTGCCCCATGTCGACCGGATGACTTGTCGTGTAGCGCAGACGCGCCAGCCCTTCGATCCGCGCCAGCCGATCAAGAAGCTGCGCGAGCGTCGTCTCACGCTGCTGCGCGTCGACGCCGCGATAGGCGTTGACGTTCTGGCCGATCAGCGTGATCTCGCATACGCCCGCGTCGACGAGGCGCCGCGTTTCGGCGACGATCTCGGCGACGGAACGCGACGCTTCGGCGCCGCGCGTGTAGGGCACCACGCAAAAGGAACAGAATTTGTCGCATCCTTCCTGCACGGTGACGAAGGCCGAAACGCCGCGGGCGCGAATTTGGGCGCGGCCGGGGGCGGGCAGGGCGCGAAACTTGTCCTCGACCGCGAAATCCGTATCGGCGACGCGCGCGCCGCTCTTCGCCTGGCGCAGCAGTTCCGGCAGACGGTGATAGCTCTGCGGGCCGACGACGAGATCGACCGCGCGCTGGCGCTTGAGCACCTCCTCGCCCTCCGCCTGCGCGACGCAGCCGGCGACGACGATTTTCATGTCGCGGCCGCGCGCGTTCAACGCGCGTTTGGCGAGCGCCAGCTTGCCGAGTTCGGAATAGATTTTTTCCGCGGCCTTTTCGCGAATATGGCAGGTGTTCAGGATGACGAGTTCGGCGTCTTCTTCGCTCTGGGTCTCGACGTAGCCTTCGCGGCCAAGCAGATCCGCCATGCGCGTCGCGTCATAGACGTTCATCTGGCAGCCATACGACTTGACCAGCACTTTAGAT
>JBFXJV010000398.1:0-3473 GCA_050174515.1 Methylocystis sp. | reverse complement strand
GAATCGGTCGTCACGTCGTAAGCGAGCACATTCATTCCGAATCCTTTGGCGATGCGAATCACATGGCGGCCAATGCTTCCTGCGCCAACGACGCCGATCGTCTTGCTCGCGAGATCGAAGCCTTGCAGGCCTTCAGGCGAGAATCGGCCGGAACGCGCGCGTTCCACGGCCTCGAAGAGGCGATGGCTGAGAGCAAGCAGAAGCGCGAAGACGTGCTCGGCAACCGTGTTTTCGCCGTAACTTGGGATGTTGCAGACGGTGATACCGCGCTCCGCGCAATAGGCCATGTCGATGTGATCGTATCCGGTCGATCGAGTCGAGATCAGCTTCAGGGATGGGAGCTGTTCGAGGATCCCGCGGCTGAGCTCCGAATAGATGAATGTTGAAATCAATTCTGCCTCCGAGAAGCTATGTACATTGGCGGCGGCAAGCGGCTCCGCGACGAGGCGCAGTTCAGCGGCAGAGGTCAAGCTATCGAACGCTGCTCGTTCGCGCGATTCGGCTTCGAAGATCACGATTTTCATGTTCCGCCCCCTTTATCGTGACAGCCGAGAGACGCGGCGATTGAGATCGTCTCGCGAACCGCGAAAAAACCCCGGCTTCACTTTCGTCGTCTTGGCGACATTCGCGCGTCAACGTTCCGTCAGTTCATTGACAGGGCCAATAGGATTCAGCCTTCGGTCCATAACGCCTGACTGATCTTCATCTCTAACTCTGCGTCCTCCGCCGCCGCCACGTGGCGCTTCACCGCGATAAAACTGTCCGGGGTGACCGACATGGAGTCGATTCCACATGCGACGAGAAACTCGGCGAACTCGGGATGGTCGCTGGGCGCTTGTCCGCATAGCCCGACCTTTGCGCCGGCTTTGCGGGCCTCGGCGATGACCGTTTGAATCATCCATTTCACCGCCTCGTCCTGCTCGTCGAACAGATTCGCCAAATCTGTCGAATCGCGGTCGACGCCGAGCGTGAGTTGGGTCAGGTCGTTGCTGCCGATTGAGAAGCCGTCAAAAAGCTCGGCGAAGGCTCTCGCCAAAATCACGTTGGAAGGGATTTCGCACATCACATAGACCTGAAGGCCGTCGTCGCCACGCCTTAAACCATTGGCCGCCATGACCTCGAGGACGCGGTCAGCCTCCTTCGTTGAACGGCAGAAAGGGATCATCACGACGACATTCTTGAATCCCATCCGCTCCCGCACGCGGCGGATGGCGCGGCATTCGAGCGCGAACCCCTCCCGGTAGCGCGGGGAATAATAGCGCGAGGCGCCGCGAAAGCCGAGCATCGGATTTTCTTCTTCAGGCTCGAACTCGCCGCCGCCGATCAGATTGGCGTATTCATTGGTTTTAAAGTCGCTCATCCGCACAATCACGGGAGCCGGATGGCGCGAGGCTGCGATGCGCGCGAGCGCCTGAGCGAGCCGATCCACAAAATATTCGGTCTTATCGTCATATCCGACCGTCAATTGCGCGATGCTGCTTTTGGCGTCTTCGTTCTTCAGCGTGTCGTAATGGACAAGGGCCATCGGATGAATCTTGATGTGGTTGTTGATGACGAACTCCATGCGCGCCAGCCCGACGCCATCGGCAGGTATGCGCCACCATCGAAACGCCGCCGCTGGATCGGCAAGGTTGAGCATGATCTTGGTGCGCGTCGTTGGAATAGCGGCGAGGTCGAGACCTTCGGTTTCAAAATCGGCCACGCCTTCATAGACGAATCCCTGATCGCCCTCTGCGCAGGACACGGTGACGACCTGTTCATCATGCAGGACATGGGTCGCGTCGCCGGCCCCGACAATCGCCGGCAGACCAAGCTCGCGACTGACGATGGCCGCATGTGACGTCCGACCGCCGTGATCGGTAATGATCGCTGCGGCCCGTTTCATGATCGGCACCCAATCCGGATCGGTCGTTTGCGTGACCAGAATGGCGCCGTCGACGAAGCGCGCGATGTCGCGAGCGCTTTCGATCACGCAAACCTTGCCCGCGACCACGGCGTCGCCGATGGCGAGTCCTGAAACGATCTTTCGGCCTTTGTTCTTGATCCGATAGGTCATCAGGGCGCTCGCTTCGCGTCGCGACTGCACCGTTTCCGGGCGCGCCTGCACGATGAAAAGTTCGCCGGTTTCGCCGTCCTTGGCCCATTCCATGTCCATGGGCTGGCCGTAATGGTTCTCGATGACGCAGGCCCAGCGCGACAAGGTCAGGATATCCTGGTCGCTGAGCACCAACGTGGCGCGTTCCGCCTTGGAGGTCGGAACATTGCGCGTCGGATGGTCTCCGCCGCTGGCGTAGATCATCTTGACCGCCTTGTCGCCGCGCTTTTTCTCCACGATCGGCGAGAGCGCGGCGTCGAAGAGGAACGGCTTGAACGCCAGATATTCGTCCGGATCGACGGCGCCCTGAACGACATTCTCGCCAAGACCCCAGGCCGCATTGATCAAAACTACCCGGTCGAAACCGGTTTCAGTGTCGATCGAAAACATCACGCCCGCGCCGCCGATGTCGGAACGCGCCATGCTCTGAACCCCGACCGAAAGCGCGACCTTCATATGGTCAAACCCTTTCGCTTTGCGGTAGCTGATCGCGCGGTCGGTGAAGAGAGAGGCGTAACAGCGCCGGCAGGCGTCGAGCAGGGCCTGTTCTCCCCGAATGTTGAGATAGGTCTCTTGTTGCCCCGCGAAACTGGCGTCGGGAAGATCCTCCGCCGTCGCGCTGGAGCGGACGGCGACGTCGGCTTCCGTCTTGCCCATGCGTCGGCAGAGGTCGCGGTAGGCGCTCGTGATCGCAACAGCCATTTCGGGCGACCAACTGCCGCGTAAGACGGCGCGGCGGATGGTTTGGCCCGCTTCGGCAAGAGATAGGCGGCCCGCTTCGAGTTCGGCGAGCGTCTCGGCTATGACAGCCCTCAATCCGTTGCTGTCGATGAAGCGCCAATAGGCGTCAGCCGTCGTCGCAAACCCGGGCGGGACCTTGACGCCCTTTGCGGCGAGATTGGCGACCATTTCGCCAAGCGAGGCGTTCTTGCCGCCAACGCGCGCAACGTCGTGACGCGTAATCTCTTCGAACCATACGACGTGTTGGGCGTCAGCAGCCATTGGGTCCTCCCGCTCGAAGGTTGTGCGCTCTCTGACTTCGTCAGGGCCTATTCGATATCAGAGCATATTGGCCGCAGATCATCACCTCTGCGCAAATCAAAAATTGCCTGGGCGCGTTGTCGATAGACACATTGCCGGACGCGGCCGTCGCCCGAAGTATTACTCCCAGCGGCCGGCGCGGCCAGCGAGTTCCTCCATATCGAGCTGTCATCCGCTCATTTCGGGCGCTCTTCCGACGAAATTTCCGGTTCAGACAGAGATCATGCGGTTCCAGATATATGTTTCCTCATATTGGAAAACGATTGGGGATTTACCAGAAGCGCCGCCGCATCCTTATCGCAGTAATGCAATAGCGACAGCAGATCCTTGATTAGGT
>JBFXJV010000397.1:0-3494 GCA_050174515.1 Methylocystis sp. | reverse complement strand
CGAACATGCGGCGCGCACGGTTGAACCAAGTGTTGACGACAATCGCAAAATCATAGGCCCAGTCGCCGAAGAAGGCGAGCCAGCGGGCGTTGCGCACGACAATGTCGAACTGATCGCCGTGAATGACGAGCATGGTCTTGCCGTCGGCGGTCTCATGCAGCGCGTCGTCGACGACCTCGACGCCGCCGAAATTGAGTCCGGTGTAATCACGCGCGAATTCGTCGTGATTGCCCGGCACATAAATGACGCGCGCGCCCTTTCTCGCCTTGCGCAGCAGTTTCTGGACCACGTCATTATGGGCCTGCGGCCAGTACCAGCCGTTCTTCAGACGCCAGCCGTCGACGATGTCGCCGACGAGATAGAATGTGTCGGCGTCATTATATTTCAGGAAATCGACCAGCAGTTCGGCCTGTGCGCCTCTCGCGCCGAGATGCAGATCGGACAGAAAAAGCGTCCGGTAGCGCTTGACCGCGTGTTCGCTTGGTGGATCCGACAAATGCGCCCTGTCGGAGCGCGCCGCTTGGGAGACATTCACCCTGGCGTTTCTGTCGAGCATGAGCCTGTTCGCCTCTCGCTTCGCCGCATGGGCTGATTGACCAGATTCGGATCACAGCGAGATGACACGGGGCTTTGGCCATAGGCCTGCGGCGAGGCTGAATTCACGGCGTTCGATATTTCGAACGAAAGCGGATATCTTGCCGGTTCGATTCTGAACGGACGGGCGCAGCCAATGCGCTGGGGATGATGGGCGTCGAAGGCCAGGACAAGCAGAAAATGCTGGAGGCGGGCGCGCTGGCGCTTTCGGGTCAACTTGGCGCGACGGTTCAGCGTCTGCGCAAGGCCTATAATTTGTCGCTGTCCGAACTCTCCCAGCAGTCGGGCGTCGCCAAATCGATCATCAGCCAGATCGAACGCAACGAGACCAATCCGACGCTCGCCACGATCTGGCGCCTGGCCCAGGCGCTGGATGTCTCGATCGAGCGGGTGTTGCAGACGAATGAAGAGGAACCCTTCCTAGAGAAGACGAGCAAGGCGGACACGCCCATCTTGGTCTCCGACGACGGCAAATGCCGCCTGGCGATCATCGGCTGGATCAAGACCGTCGAATGGCTGCAGTGCTATGAATTCGCCGCCGACCCCGGAGGCGCGCTCGAATCGGACGCGCATCAACGCGGGTCGGTCGAGAGCCTGTCGGTGCGCGAGGGCGAACTGGAGGTCGAAGTGGCGGGCGCGAAGTCGAGCGTGAAAGCCGGCGAGACCCTGCGCTATCGCTGCGACAAGCCCCACGTCATCCGCAACCTTGGAAAAATCGCGGCGCAGGCGACGATGGTCTGCATTTTGAAAGCGGCGGTGATGGAATGAGCAACGCCGCCGCAGGGCGTCAACGCGCCTGCGGCGGTCGATGAAACGGCGTCGGGCGCCGCCTGGGCGTCAGGAATGCAACTCGCCGACGTGCTTTTGCGAATAGAGCTGCACGCCGAGCTGCTTGATCAATTCAAGCTGCGTTTCGAGGAAGTCGATGTGCCGCTCCTCGCTCTTGACCACGCCCTCGAAAAGCTGCTCGGAAACGCGGTCATTGATCGAGAGGCTATAGGCCGCGGCTTCGAGATAGAGGTTGCGGGCGTCGAGCTCGGTCGCGAGATCGGCCTTGATGATTTCCTCAACCGACTGGCCGATGCGCAATGGATCGAGCACCTGCATATTGGGAAAGCCTTCGAGGAATAGGATGCGCTCGGCGAAATGATCCGCGTGATGCATCTCCTCGATCGACTCTTCGCGCCATTTCTTGGCGAGTTCGAGAAAGCCCCAATTGTGGAAGATGCGGTAATGCAGCCAGTACTGATTGACGGCTGTCAACTCTGCGCGCAATCCGCGATTAAGATACTCGATGACCTTCGCGTCACCGCGCATGTCCGCATCCTTTCCATGAATTCGACCTAGGCCGCCAGTTCGTCGGCGCGACAGCCCTCACAATCGCCGTGCCCTGAGCATTCATCCAGTCCTCGCGCGGCGTGCTGGTCGACGATGGCGACGATGCTGCGCACGCAGCGCCCGCATTTCGCCTCGCAACCCATGTGCCGGAACACTGCGGCGACCGAAGGCCGGTCGCTTCGTGGCCCGAGCGTATCGCGCACATCGCGGTCCGACAGGACGTTGCATGAACAGACGATCATTGCTTAGCCTAGTTTGGAAAGATTGCAAACTACTTTTGGAAAGGCGGCAAACTTTCTTCTTTGGAAAGGTTGCAAACTACCTTACCTATCAGTAAGTTACAACATCTCCTCTCGATTGCCAACTGTCGCGTGTCGGCTTTCCGACAGAAAGCGCGCCGCCGCGGTGTGATTGGCAAGTACCATGCCGGTTCACCCCAATTTTATTCGGATTGATCTGGCCGGCGGCAAGGGTTGAACAAAAATTGAGCCGCGCATGAATTTCGCGGCTCGAAGCTCTCCGGATTGGCCTGGCTCACCAGTAGCGGCGGCGTCGCCAGCCGCCACAGCGGTAGCCGAGACCCCAGCCATAACCGGGCTGCCGCGAGCAACGGCGCGTCAGCAAACCCAGCAAGCCTTGCGCAGGCCCTGCTCCCCCTGAGCCGCGGGAGCAAGGTCGACGCCCCGCAGCGCATAGGCCTCCGGCGCGAACAAAGGTAATAGCGGCGAAGGCCGGCTTGACGGGCGCCGACAGGTTTTTGACGGCGCCCGATCTGATGGCGCATCCTCCTTAGGAAGAAATGTCGCAGCCATTTTCAGGCTAGGGCGCATGCGCTGAACTAGAGCGCGGCTCGCGAAAAAGTGGAAACCGGCTTTTTGCATAAAGCGCGCTCTAAACCTTTGGAATCGATCAAGTCGTTTGCATTTGGGCGATTTCGCCCAAATGCAGCGTGATCTGGGGCTGAAACTTACGTTCCTCAGAAGGTTATGAATGTCGAAACTCTTGGGCGCGCTGGATCAGGGCACGACGAGCACCCGATTTGTCCTTATCGACGCTGGCGGCGACATCATCGCCCAGTCGCAGCGCGAGCACCGCCAGATCTATCCCCGCCCCGGCTGGGTCGAGCATGACGCCGCCGAAATCTGGCGCAATGCGCTGACCGTGATCGAAGCGACGCTCGCCAAGGCCAAGGTCTCGGCGCACAACCTCTCAGCCGTCGGCGTGACCAATCAACGCGAGACGACGGTTCTGTGGGACGCGGCGACCGGCGCGCCGCTTCACAACGCCATCGTCTGGATGGATACGCGCACCCAGGCCGCCGTCGACGAGCTCGCGGCGCAGGGCATGGGCGCCCTCCTCCGCGCCAAGACGGGCCTGCCGCTCGCGACCTATTTTTCGGCGCTTAAGCTCCGTTGGCTCCTTGACGAAATTCCCGACGCACGCGCGCGCGCAGCTCGAGGCGAAGCGCTTTTCGGCACGATCGATTCCTGGATCGTCTGGAATCTGACCGGTGGGCCCCGCGGCGGCCGACATATCATCGACGCCACCAACGCCTCGCGCAC
>JBFXJV010000396.1:0-3498 GCA_050174515.1 Methylocystis sp. | reverse complement strand
AGCGCTGGTGCAGGACATTCACCGGCGCTGCGTTGAAGAGCTGTTGGCGCCGCCCAATTGGCGCACCATTCGCAAGCGCCTTCGAGACTTCGAGGTCCATAATCGGGGCGCGCCTAACGGCAGGAACTGATCGGGAGATGGCTCAAATGCGGTTGAGCGACATCCCAGAACGGCCGCTGCAGATCGTCCACTTCGATCACGTGAGGATCGAAGATTATGTCGTTGACGAGCGAACTGGCGAAGCAGGATACCCATGGCTGACTCTGGCGATCGACGCCAATACGCGCATGGTCGCTGGCTTTCATCTTTCGCTTGCTCCGCCATCGCGCATCTCGCTCAGCCTGTGTCTGCTGCACGCCGTTTGCGACAAGGCGCGCTGGATGAATGCGCGCGGGCTCGCAGGCGATTGGCCCGCCGCCGGGCTCCCCGAGACGATCGCCATCAACCCGCGAAGCATTTTTGGCGTTCGCCAACTGGCGCGCACTTGGCGCGACCAAGGGATTGCGACAGCGGCGGCTTCGATCGATTCACGTGTTTTTGGGGCTCGCGCCACGCATATGTCAGGCGGTCGGTTCGGCAATGTCGCGATCGCCAAAGCGCATGGCGTTAGTTGGACGCCCAGAGCGCCGCGCCATCTGCGCCGCGCGCTCGCGCAAGACATTCGCGAGGTGGAATTGGCGGTCGGCGACGGCCTCATCAACGATTACCACCGTCGTCCGCACAAGGACACGGGGCTAACGCCGCTCGATAGCTGGCGAAAGGCGGAAGCCTCGGCGCCGTTGCGGGCGCCAAAAGATTGCGCGCGATTTCGACTCTCCCTGCTCCCTGACGCCCTGTGCGTCCTCAGCTCAAGCGGCGTAAGCATGCTCGGAGAGACGTTCTGGTCGCCAAGGCTCGCTCAATTACGCCGAGAAGGGCGCGACCGGGTGACGGTCAAGTTCGATCCGCGGGATCTTTCGCGGATCTTCGTTGCGGAAGCCGGCGAGCCTTCCATAGAGGCGACGAACGTCACGGCGACGGGTAGCGCCATTTCAGACGAGGTCTGCCGCCGCAACTGTAAACTACTTGCCCCGTCGCTACGGCATCGCGAGCCTGATTGCGACGCGGCCGAAGATCCGGCCAGACTGTGCCGCGGCCGCTCATGCCTGGAAGAGAACGGGCGGGTTCGTTGCTGCGTGGAAAGCGATCGGCGCGGAAGCCTCGAAGCCTTCAACCGCCCGCCGGCGAGGCATGCCGCGCCAATCGGCCACGACTACGGAATCTTGAAGATTGAGCGAAAAAAACGATCTGGAAATGGCTGCCGGCCGCCTTCGCCCCTTGGCGGCTCGAGTCAGGACGCCAACGTCGATTCGTGACGTTTGCGCGGCGCTGAGACCGTCGATCTACGCCTTTTGCGACGAGAGCGCGCCGCAGAACGCGAGAATCAGCTCGCGCAATTCGGGCTCTTCGACGAGATCGGCGGCGACGGCGCATGGGAACCAGCGGGTGGCGCGCTGGCTTTTCTCTGGCCATTTCTTGCGTTGCAGCCGCACGCGAAGAGAGAACACCTCGACGCGGCAGTCGACGGAGGTCCCGCTCTTGAGACGTTTCTCATAGCTGAAGTCGCCGAGCTTCATCTTATCGACCTTGCCAAGGAGTCCGGCTTCCTGCACCGCCTCGATCGCCGCGACGATATGCGGTTTGCGGCCCTTCATCGGCCAGCCTTTGGGGATGACCCAGCGCTTGGTGTCGCGCGAAGTAACCAGCATGACCTCCGCCCGACCGTTGGCGATTCGCCAAGGCAAGGCCGCATATTGGGTGCGAGGAACGGGGCTAGCGCCTTCGCGCATCTTCTTCGGTTTCGGCGTTTTCATGCCACGAACCTCGCGAGCACATAGAACGCAGCGGCAAAAAAAGCGGCCATCGGCATGGTGATGACCCAAGCGACCACGATGTCCTTTGCGACGTTCCAGCGCACCGCCGCGACGCGCCGCGACGCGCCAACGCCGATGATCGCGCCGGTGATCGTGTGCGTCGTCGACACGGGGATTCCTAATCCCGTCGCCAGGAACAAGGTAATGGCTCCTCCGGTCTCGGCGCAGAAACCCTGCATCGGCGTCAACCGCGTGATTCGCGATCCCATTGTGCGCACGATTCGCCAACCGCCAAACAAGGTTCCAAGGCCCATCGCCGCCTGACAGGCGATGACGACCCAGAAGGGAACGTAGAACGCGCCGTCGAGCGCTCCATGGGCGTAGAGGAGCACAGCGATTACACCCATGGTTTTCTGTGCGTCATTGCCGCCATGACCCAGCGAATAGAGGGAAGCGGAGGCGAATTGCAGAATGCGAAACAGCGCGTCGACGCCGCCTGGCGTCCGCCGCACGAAAATCCATGACACAAGAAGAATCAGCGCCAGCGCGAGCACGAAACCCAACGCAGGCGACAAAAAAATTGCGGCTGCGGTCTTGAGCAGTCCGTTCCAGACGATCGCCGAGGCGCCGACCTTGGCGACGCCGGCGCCAACGAGTCCGCCGACAAGCGCGTGCGAACTCGACGATGGAATGCCGAATCCCCAGGTGATCAGGTTCCAGACGATCGCGCCCATCAGCGCGCCGAAGATGACGAAATCATCGACGATGTCCGGCGAAATAATGCCCGCGCCGATGGTCTGCGCCACATGAAGCCCAAAAAACAGGAAAGCGATGAAGTTGAAGAAGGCGGCCCAGAACACGGCGTATTGCGGACGCAGAACGCGCGTCGAGACGATGGTCGCAATGGAATTGGCGGCGTCATGCAGGCCATTCAAAAAATCGAAGATCAGCGCGACAGCGATGAGCGCCAGGAGAAGAGACGAGAAGTTCTGCAAGCGCGCGCCTTAGGAATGTTCGATGACAATGCCGGCGACGCGATCGGCGACGTCCTCAAAGCCGTCGACGACTCTTTCGAGATGGCCATAAATCTCCGCGCCGACAATGAAGGCCATCACATCCTTATGGCGGTGCGCCTGAAACAGCTCCTTCAACCCCTGATCGTGGATCGCGTCCGCGTCGTCCTCGATGCGCGTAATCTCTTCGCTGAAGGCGTTGAGGCTGCCGGCGTTCTGGCGCATCGACCGCAGCAAGGGCATGGCGGCGCGGGTGAGCGCCGCCGATTGGACGATGATGTCGCCCATGCGGCGCATCGCGGGTTCGAATTCGCGGGTCTCATAAAGCAGCGTCGCCTTCGCCGTCTGATGCATTTGATCGATCGCGTCGTCCATCGCCGTGATCAGGTCGCGGATGTCGCTGCGATCGAAGGGCGTGATGAATGTGCGGCGAACCGCCAGATGCGCCTCGCGAGTGATGGCGTCGGCCTCCTGCTCCTGGCGACGGATTTCCTCAGCACACAAAGGCACGCGTTCGCCGCCGTTCAGCAATTCGCGCAACGCATGTGCGCCGGCGACAAGCGTCTCCGCGTGGCGCTCGAATAGATCGAAGAAGCGCTCCTCTCTCGGCATGAGCGCCTGGAACCAAGACA
>JBFXJV010000395.1:0-3511 GCA_050174515.1 Methylocystis sp. | reverse complement strand
CAGACTCAAAAAAGGGCGGCTACGATAAATGTTATCGTAAGCGCTGTTTGCGGGAAGCCAGAAGCTTTATTAATTGATATAGATCATGACAGAGCTGAATTCAAAATTAAACGGAATTAGACTGTGCGATCCATGGACGTCGGATTTCGTCCTGCATTAGCCTCGCGCGCCGCTCTGCACATAGCCTCGCGCATGTTCCCTCCCCCGGTTCGCATTCTCGGCATCGATCCCGGCTGCGCAACACCGGCTGGAGCGTGATCGAGGCGCGGGGCTCGCGGCTTTCCATCATCGCCTGCAGACACGTGCGCCCAGACGCGAGCCTCAACATGGGCGAGCGCCTGCGGCGATTGCGCGACAGGCTGATGGGCGTCATCGTGACCATGCGCCGCATGAACCGCGATCGGGCGAGCGCCGCCCCGCGACGAAGGCCGAGTCTTGATCGCAGGCCGAAAAGGCAGGACAAGCTCAGGCTCCGTTACCCCGACGCGCGGACATACTGTCTCGCGTCAACACAAGGGTGATCCCACTTGAACTCACAGCAAGCGGAACAGTCGGCCAGCCGGCCGGACGCCCTCGGCTGGTGGCGCGCCACGCCGCTGTATCTGCGCATCATCGGCGCCGTGGCGCTGGGTATCGCGGTCGGCGTCACGCTTGGCGAACAGGCGGCGGCGCTCGAGACGCCCGCCAAGCTGGTGTTGCGGATCCTGGGGGCGCTTGCCCCTCCGCTGATTCTGCTGGCGATCATGCAAGCGCTGATGCGCGCGCATCTTGGCGGACGGCAGGCGCTGCGGCTGGTCACGCTGCTGGCGACAAACACGCTGGTGGCGATCGGCATCGGTCTCCTTGTCGCGAACGTCCTTCAGCCCGGTTCATGGTCGAAGGCCACGCCGGCGCATGAGGCCGCCAAGGCCGCGGCCACTGCGGATCCCCTCGCGCAATTCCTGGACAATGTGCCCAAGAGCATCGCCGGGCCATTTTCGGACAATGGCACGGTGATGGGCGTCATCTTCATCGCCGTGGCGATGGGCGTCGCCCTGAGAAGCCTGCGCCATCATGAGGTGCGCACCGTCGAAGACCTCGTTCACGTGGCGCTGGAAAGCCTGATCACAATTCTGCACTGGATCATAGATTTGGTGCCGCTGGCTGTTTTCGGCATTGTCGCCAGCATTGTCGGCGTGAAAGGCTTTGGCGATTTTCTCGCTCTCGGGGGTTTTGTCGTCGCCGTGCTCGCGGCGCTGACATTGCAAGCCGCCTACTACCTCATTCGCGTGCGGCTCGGTTCCTGGGTGCGCCCACTCGAACTTCTGCGGGGCGTGCGCGACGCGCTGGTGATGGCGTTTTCGACCGGCAGCTCCACCGCCACGATGCCGGTGACTTACGCGCGCCTGCGCGAAAATGTCGGGCTGCGCGAGCAATCCGCCAGCATGGGCGCGCTGGTGGGCGCGAATTTCAACAATGACGGCACGGCGCTCTATGAAGCCATGTCGGCTCTGTTCGTTGCGCAATTGCTCGGCATGCACCTGACGCTCAGCCAGCAATTCATCGTCGTGGTGACGTCCGTCGTCGCATCGGTCGGGGCGGCCGGCATTCCGGAAGCCGGTTTGGTGACGATGACCATGGTCTTCAAGGCTGTTGCCCTGCCCACCGACTACATCGCAATGCTTTTCACCGTCGACTGGTTCCTGGACCGCTGCCGGACAGCCATCAACGTCATGGGCGACGTAACGGTGAGCTGTCTGCTGGATGGCAAAATCCGCGAGCGGCCGGATACGCCTCCGACCTAAAAGCCAAGAGGCCGCGAAGGCTCGCCCCGACGCTCCTTTCCGCCTACGCTGGCGCCATGACCCCTGCCCCGATTCGCATCCTCGGCATCGACCCCGGCCTGCGCAACACCGGCTGGGGCGTGATCGAGGCGCGGGGCTCGCGGCTTTCCTTCATCGCCTGCGGGCGCGTGCGCTCCGACGCGAGCCTCAACATGGGCGAACGCCTCCGGCAATTGCACGATGGGCTGATGGGCGTCATCGCCGACCATGCGCCGCAGGAGGCCGCGATCGAGGAAACTTTCGTCAACCGCGACCCGCAATCGGCGCTCAAACTCGGACAGGCGCGCGGGGTGGCGCTGACCGCGCCGGCGCTCGCCGGCCTCGTCATCGCCGAATATGCCGCCAATCTGGTCAAGAAGACCGTCGTCGGCGCCGGCCACGCCGACAAGGCGCAGGTGCAGATGATGGTGCGCGTGCTGCTGCCCTTGAGCGCCGCGACAACCGCCGACGCCGCCGACGCGCTCGCCGTCGCGATCTGCCACGCACAGCATCGCGGCGCGCGCGCGCTCAAGGAGAAGATTGGATGAGACGCCTCGTCCTAATCCTCGCGTTGACGTCGGCGCCGTCCTTCGCCGCGTCGGTCGGCAAGGATTCGCCGGCGGGACGCTACGCGCTCGACCTCGCCGCCTGCAAGGCGAAGGATTATTTCGTCACGCTGACTGAGAGCGAAGCGGCGCTGCCGACGTTCAGCTGCAAGGGCGTCGACTACGACCAGACCGAAAACAATAGCGGCCGCGCCGTCTACAAGGCGACCGCGAAAGCCTGCATCGGGGAGGAATCGAATAAGCCTCGCGAGAAGGCCTTCACCCTCATCGTCGACGCCGCCGGCCTGCAGATTCTCTGGGCGGATGGCGCGAAGAGCGCGGTCTTCACGCGCTGCGCGCCATGATCGGCAAGCTCAAGGGCCTCATCGATTCCTATGGCGAGGATTTCGTCATCCTTGACGTGAACGGCGTCGGCTATGTCGTGCATTGTTCGACGCGCACGCTGCAAAAACTGCCGCGCGCCGGCGAGGCTTCCTCGCTCGCCATCGAAACCCAGGTGCGCGAAGATTCGATCCGACTCTTCGGCTTCGCGAGCGAGGCGGAGCGCGACTGGTTCCGGCTGTTGCAAAGCGTGCAGGGCGTCGGCGCCAAGGTGGCGCTGGCGATCCTCTCAATTCTTTCCGCGAATGATCTCGCCTCGGCCATCGCCATGCAGGATAAGACGACGGTCGCGCGCGCGCCTGGCGTCGGCCCGAAGCTCGCGGCGCGCATCGTCGCCGAGCTGAAGGACAAGGCGCCAGCCTTCGGCCCGGTCGACCCCGCCCTCGCGCGGCTCTCCGGCGAAGAGCCCGACGGCGCGCCGTCGGCGGCGCGCGACGCGATTTCGGCGCTGGTCAATCTCGGCTACGGCCGCCCGCAGGCGGCGGCCGCGGTGGCGGAAAGCTTGAAGCAGCTTGGCGACAGCGCAGAAGCCGGCGCGCTGATTCGCCAAGGACTGCGGGAATTGGCGCGCTGAGCGCGCGATCAGGGCGCGATCACGTCGCGGTAGATTTCGCCGAGGCTCATCTCGAATTCTATCGCCGGCAAGCGAAGCGCGTGATCGATGGCATCGAGTCTCGGGCGCTCGAAGAAGCCGCCCTCGACGCGATCGATGACGTCGACGGCGAGATGATCGCGTTCGATCAGCACATAATGCTGAAGCGA
>JBFXJV010000394.1:0-3537 GCA_050174515.1 Methylocystis sp. | reverse complement strand
TCCTGCTTGAAAAGAAACTGCCAGGCGGAAAAATCATCGCGCGCGTCTTTGCTCGAGAATATGCGTTCAGCCGATTGATCGGTAAATCGGGACGACTCGCCGCCTCGGACCAATCGCCGCCTGCCGCGCTTCGAACGATATTCGACGATAAATGGGCGAGTTCCCTTTTTCATGGTTGAACCTTCCCTTTGCGAAGACGCGATCATCAAACGTTAAGCGACGCCGCTTGTTCCGCTCTTGTGGAATTCGGGGGAATGCGCTGATCCGCCAACTTCGAACGGAAACGCCGGCGAGTTTGTCACGCGCCGGCGTATGCGATGATGCGTTGATCCGGATCACGCTGCGCTCGGGCGGAATCGCTCAAACGTGGAAGACGTGATCGATTTGAAATTTGAGCGCGCGCTCGATGCGGGAGTCTGGATCCCTCTTATTCGCTGCGCGCTTTAATGCCGCGAGATCCATTCTTCGACTTGCGCTTTGGCCTTGTCCTTCGCCACGCCGTAGCGCTCCTGAATCATGCCTTCAAGCTGCTCGCGGTTGCCGTTGATGCGCGCAATGTCGTCATCCGTGAGTTTACCCCACTGCTCCTTGACATTGCCTTTGAACTGCTTCCAGTTGCCTTCGATCGTGTCCCAGTTCATGGATTCCTCCTTAGTCAGCAGACGTCCGCAATCTAAGCGGACGCGCCGGAAAGCGAGTCCGGGTCCAGCTTTCACGATTAAATAACCATTCGCTCGCACAGATGTTCCATCTGGACTCGCGCTGCAGCTGCGCTGCAAATTTTGTTGCGGCGCTTGAACTCTGCTGCAGACGCTTCGCAAAGCTCTACAGCGCTTGGGAATTGCCGCGCTAATATGGATGATCGTTGCGCGCAAAGCGAAGCAGTTCAAAAAAAAGCACATCGACTGAAACGAAATCTGTTTGAACGGCTCGGATATCATTCCCGACGCGGACAGCGCGCGATCGGAATTCCAGTGCAAGACTAGTGTTTTTGGATTGGCTCTGAATTCCCCGTTAGGCATGCGCCCTGCCGGGAATGACATGTCCAAGCGAATGGATCAGTCGGAATCCATATGACTGGTTCGTCGCCGACCTCGCCTCTCGGCGACATCCGAAATCGATCGGCGATGGCGTGTTGTTTGAAAGGATGACGCCGCAGAGCCGCGTGTAGACGAGTTCGAAGGTTCCCGGCGCTCCAATCTCGAACCAGAGCGACTCGTTGCGTTGGGAAAGAAGGTCTTGCTTGACGCGAAAGGCTGGAATTGAAAAATCACGAATAACGTTCTCCGACGTCATACAAGCTGAATCTGGCGATTGATCGGAATGTGCGGCTATCGGGCTTGCAGCCTGATCTGACCGGCAAGCCGCGCGAAGATGTAGCTTGCGATGAGCCCCAGCATTGCGAACCACGCGACGACCTGGAACACATAGCCGTGTCCCGTAGCGCCGGGCCATTCGTCGAGCAGATAGCCCATGAGCGGACCCATGAAGATATCCGGCGCGTAGCCCACGACTGACGCCAAGCCAACCGCGCTCCCTGTGTGCTCCAGAGGAACTTTGCCGTCTTGCATGATCGCGAAATACAAGCCGCGCAGCCCAAATATGCCAATTCCGCTGACGGCTACCGTCAAGACGAACGCCAACGCCATGCCGGCGTCAAGCGCCCCGGAGGCGAGCGTGAAACTCCCCGCCGCAAGCAGCGTGAAACAGGCGATGGTCATGACAGGCGCGCCAATTCGCTCGGCCAAAAGGCCGATGCCGATGGCGGCGAACGGCCGAATCCAAAGCGACGCGACGCCGATGCGCGCTGCGTCGACCTCATTCAGTCCGATGACCTGGTTCGCAAAAAGCGAAAAGTCATCGATGGCTTTGAAGCCGACATAGGCGCATAGAATAATCGCCGCTTGCAGCCAGACCGATGGCATGGCGAAAACGCGGGCGACTCCGCTTATCGACATCGTTTCCTGCGGCTGCGCCTTGCGCGCCGGCAGAGCCAGCCAGATCAGCAAGGCGGCTCCGCCGGTCGTCGCGGTGAGGAGCAGAATAATCTGCCGCAGCGACTCCGTGCGCTGCGCGAGACTGGCGGTTTCGCTGTCGTCGGGCAGCAGCGCCGCGAACAGGACGACCATGATCGACGCCAAGACCGCGGACAGCGCGCCCCTGCCGCCCTCGAGCAGTCCAAATGCGCGACTTTGCGAAAAGTTGAGGCCCCATTCGCGGGTGGCGCGGATCAACGGCGCCCAGAAGAGGGCGATCGTGGTGATCGCCCAATAGGCATATAAGAGCGCCAGCGTCGACGGAGACGGAAGCGTCATCATGACGAGACCGCCGGCGGCGGTGAACGCCAATGCGACCGTCAACATTGCGCGTGCGGGAAATCGATCAGCAAGCAGGCCGCCAAAAAAATACGCGGCCACTGCGACGACGCCATAAACCGAATAGGCGGCGCCGAGTTGAAGATTGGTTATCTGAAAGACGTCAAGGAGCGTGGGACGAAAAACGCGCGCCAATACGAACGGCAGCAGAAATACCGACTCTCCGGCCACGATCAGCGCCGCGATCGCGAGTCCGCGTCGCGTCGTCTGTTCCAGCCTGAAGTCCGCTCCGGTCCCGGGCGAGCGACTGGCCGCGCCTTGGACAGATCCTTCTGGCGAGACGCGCCCTGTCTGCGATGCCTCGGGCTTGTTCAAGGCGGCGTGTCTGGATCGCATCATTCTCAATCCTAAAGGATTGAAAAACGCTAATCCACCCGCTTTAGCCGGAACATTGTTTGAACAGTTTGTGGCGTCAGCGATTCTGCGCGGCGTAGCGAACAAACCGTTGCAGCGCTGCCGGCGCGCGCCGCTACGCAGAGATTTCCCGCTCGGGAAAGGCGCATTTCATCCGTGCGCGGGCTTTTCATCGTCGCGTAGCGATCTACATTTACTCGTTGTTTTGGGCCTTACGCTGGGAGCGCATCGAAATTTAGCTCGGCCGAGTTCACGAGCTGCCGAGACGCGATGTCAGCGTGATATTAGAAAGTGGCCCGAAATGGCAAAGAGGGAGTATGGAATGCGCGCTTTTTTGACGACAATTGCGGCAATGGGGCTCTTCGCTCTGCTTCTAGGCATGTCGCCTGCAACCGCTGCGCCGGCGAACGGTCTGGCGATTCGCGACGTGGTGACGTCCTCTTCGAACGTTCAGGAGGCGTGGTGTCGTAGGTGGCGACGCTGCTGGCACGGCTATTACAGCGGCCGTCGCTGCCGCGTGTGGCGCCGGTGCTGGTAGGATTGAATTTCCCTAATCTCGCGCCGTAAACGGTACCCGCGTTTCTGTTGGACGGGACGGCCTACAAGGCCGCCCCGCCCGTCGTCATTGCTCGCCAGGCACTGATAGTAATTTGCTGCGCGCTTGCTACGGCTTGCGCAGACATGCACGGCGTAGAGTTCATTCTGCGTTCGATAGCGGATGTAGGGATGGATGAGGTAGCGGCCGCTGCCGTCGAGAAAATTGCCGAAGCGATCGATCTGGCCGCTGACCGTGAGATCGGAAGAGCAC
>JBFXJV010000393.1:0-3538 GCA_050174515.1 Methylocystis sp. | reverse complement strand
CGCACCGAAGCCACGAAGGAGCGGCCGCACGGACTGAGCTACGCCTTTGTGTTCCGGCCGTTGGACGGAGAGCCCTATGTGCGTTTCGACAACGCCCATGCGGTTGAGCGGCGGGGCGGCAAATATGTGAAGGCTCCGCGCGCCTATGACCATTGGCATCGCAGGGCAGGCGACCCCGGCCGCCCCTATAAGTTCACGACCGCGACGCAACTCCTCGAGGACTTCTGGAGAGAAGTGAAGCGGGAGATGGCGGAAAGGAAAATACCCAATGACCTATAAGACCGGTTCGATCGGCGAATTCATGCAATGGACCAAGAAGGTCGTGGCCGAGCCATCGAAAGCCGGCGAATCTCCAAAAAAATGGTTCGACTCCGAGGCGACCGCCGAGAAGTCCCTGGCGGCCAAAGTGTCCGCGGAGGCCATGGTGAAACTCCTATCCGCGGAGAATCTGGCGCTGCTCCAGGTGATCGCGAAAGGAAATGTGAGTTCCGTGAGAGAGCTGGCGCAATTGGTCAACCGTAAGGAATCGAATTTGTCGCGAACGCTCAAGCGGCTGCAGGAGGCAGGCATCGTATCTTTCGAGAAAGGCGCGGGCCGGATGCGCGCGCCTCGCTTGATCGCACGCCGCGTAACGCTCGATCTTGATCTGGTCGGCGCGAACAGCACGGTGTCGGTGAAACAGCCTGCGTAGGCGTGATCGGGTGCGAGATCGTTCCTGCGTCAGCCGTCGCGCTTCGATCAAGCGCGTGAAAGGATCCTCGTCTCCTGCCGGGAATGACACGATCCAAACGAGCGGATCGGCTGGAATCCGTGTCACCTCGTCTTCAAATATTCGACGATGGCCATGGCGCCGTCGATGTCGTCCGACCAGTCGAGCTTCAAACTCTTGCCGTCCTCGACGACATCCTTGTCATGTCCCTTGTTGGAGAGCGCCGGAAAGGACGTCGTGTCGAAACGATAGCCTTCCTCGCGCGCGGGCGTTTGCGCTGGGTCCCAGGAAAAGCCGACGAGCTTCTTGTCGTAATCGAGCCGGCCTTTCATGAAAACCGCAGGACGCTCGCGCGGAACGAGAAGATGGTAAAGCGTCGGCGCCGAGCCATTGTGCAGATAGGGCGCCTGCGCCCAGACTCCGCCGAGCGGCAGCGCGTTATAACCTTCATGCGTCCTGGGATCGGCCATTGAGAGGTCGGCGCGGTTTTTGAGCGTCGCGCCTTCGAATTTGGCGCAGGGCGCGATTCGATCGCCCGAGGGCGGCATTTCGATGACTTTCGTCGGCGGACAAATTTTTGTGAAGCTGTCGCGGACGTTTTTGGCGATCGTAGCGCCGACCGCGCGCGCCCGGCTGAGATCAGCGCCGAGATCATAGACCTTGCCGTTATGCGGACGATGACAGGGGGCGCAATTCTCCTCAAAGAGCGGCGCGCCTTTCTTCGCGAGCGCGAGATCGACGGGAAAGGGATAGGCCGGCGCCGGCAGATCGCGCAGCAAGTCCTCGCTGAAGGCGGCGACGCGAATGTCGATGTCGGGTCCGGGCTCCAGCGTCAATTGCGCGGCGAGGCTACGGAAGATCGGAATCGGAATCTCGCCGGTCCATTGTCCGCCGCCGTCGACAAGCTGCGTATGATCCGCGGACCAGCGCGGCTGGCGCTCACGCTGCTCCCAAACCGCCATGATATCGGCGATGCCCGGCGTCGGCGGCAGATATTTCGCCGGGTCGGGACTTTCGCCGCGCACTTCGGCGGCGACGTAGGCCATCGACGCGCTGACGCCGGTCACATCGGCCATTCCGCCGAAGCCCTGCGTCATCTGCTCTTCGAAGCCTCGGTAGTTCTTGTAGATGAGATCGAGCAGCGAGAAGAATTCGAGTCCGGCCCGGCGAAGGTATTTGCCGACGATCGCGGCGGCGTCCTGTTCGAAGAGTTCGATCTGCCGCGCCTCATAGGCGGCGTCGAACCGTCGGCCGGCGAATGTGTAATTCCCGTAAAAGAAATTCTTGTCCTGAGCATGGATGATGTCGAGCGTCGAGAGGATCGTCTGCGTTGCGCGTTCGACCTTTTCTTCGAGCGTCGCGGCCCCGGCGGTGATCTTTTTGATCGTGTTCATCACTCTGACGCGATATTGAATGAGATTGAACTGCGCGTTCACGCCGCCATCGAGATAGCGAAAACTGCCGTCGTCAAGGCGCACGCGGCCGATATGACATGCGCCGCAACTCATCGCCGCGTAATCGACGCCGCCGTTCAGATCCTCGCGCGCCAGTCCCGTCCAGCCGAAGCCGCGCGCGATCGGGTAGGTCGGGTCGCGCTCGTCGACAAAGAGCCCGACGACATCGAGAAAATTATTCGCGCTGCCCCATTCTTCTGGCGCGAGCTTCGGCAACAGCTTCAGGATGATGAAGGGGACGCCGTCTTTGCGGGCAAACGGAAAATCCGCAAACCATCGATAGGCGATCGGCTTACGGCTGATATAGGCGTCGAGCGCCTTGACGCGCTTGGCCTGTTCTGCGCGCCATTCGCCGTCGGCGGGCGTCGTCTGCGCCAAGGCCGGCGCGCCCAAACCGGCGCGCATCGCCAGCGTCAAGCCTGCGGCAATCGAAAGGCGCGAGAACGCTCGCATTAGAGACGTCGCCGTGGCCATTTTGCAAATTCGGGCGGTTGTTTCGGCATCGGCGTCGTTTCAGCGCTTTTCGACATGTTTCTCTATCTCGCGAACCCGCCGCGACCGCAGAAAAGGGGACCACAAAAAATACGCGCTTTTGAGCGGATTGCCGAGACGGGTCTGCGTGAAATTCATGACGACCGCCGCCGGCCTGAAGCCGTCTCGCGACAGAGGCGGCACAAAAATTGATAGGAGTCGTTTTGCCTGGCGAGTCGCCATATGCGCTTGACATGCCGTTCACCGGGAAAGGTCCGGCATTCGTCATGGTTCCGCCGAGCGGCGTCAATGTGCAATGCGAATGTCCGGCGCCTTGCGTCGCGATCGGCGCAGTGAGGCGCGCCGTTTAGACGCGCCCTTTTTGGACACGCTACAGGTTCTCGCCGGTTGCGCCTGTCCTTCGCGCTATTATGGTGACGCTGAAATATCGCGAGGCGCGCCGTGCGGTTCTCGCGTTGAGCGATTCCGCATCGCATGGATGTCATCGAACGGTCGTGAAAAACGGGCTTCGATGCGCGCCAGACAATGTGCTCGATGATCCTCGCCGGGACGGACGGAAATAATGCTCCCATAAAGTCGCGTCGCTTCGGCGTGGAGGCTTGCGCGCAATTCGACGCCGAGCTTATTCACGACGCTTGCGCCGGCCGGGTGCGCATGCGCCATATCGGGCTGCGCGGCCGCGCGCTTCTGGCGCGGTCCGTCGAGGAGCGATTTCGGCGCCTTCCCGGCGTTCTCCAGGTTCGCACAAGCGAATTGACCGGTTCGACTCTCGTCGAATTTCAGCCGCCAATGACAAGCGCCCGGCTGATGCAGGCGCTTGAATCGTCGATCGATGAAGGGCCCTCTCTTAACGCGGGCGAATCTTCGCAAACTCCCGAGCACG
>JBFXJV010000392.1:0-3542 GCA_050174515.1 Methylocystis sp. | reverse complement strand
CCTGTTTCAGCTGCTCGCGCGAAAAATTCGCCAGCACCGCAAGCTCCTTGGCGAGCGCCTCTCCCACCGCGCCGATGGCCGCCTCCGGAACGCGATGCGCCCCTCCCGGGGGCTCCGTCACGATCACGTCGATAATGCCGCACTTCAAGAGATCCTGGGCCGTGATCTTCATGCTCGTCGCAGCCTCCTGAGCCTTGGCTGAGTCGCGCCACAGGATCGAGGCGGAGGCCTCTGGTGAGGCCACGGTGTAGACGGAGTGCTCGAGCATCAGAACCTTGTTGGCGGCGGCGATCGCGATCGCGCCGCCGGAGCCGCCCTCCCCCACCACCACTGCGACATTGGGCACGCCAAGCGAGAGCGACACGTCGGTCGAGCGGGCGATCGCCTCAGCCTGCCCGCGCTCTTCGGCGTCGATGCCGGGAAAAGCGCCGGCGGTGTCGACGAGCGAGACCACCGGCAAGCCGAAGCGGTCGGCAAGCTCCATCAGCCGGACGGCCTTGCGATAGCCCTCGGGTCGAGCCATGCCGAAATTGTGATGGAGCCGGCTTGACGTATCGGAGCCCTTTTCCTGGCCGATGATGCAGATCGGCTCGCCCCGGAAGCGCCCGAAGCCGCCGACGATCGCGGCGTCCTCGCCGAACAGCCGGTCGCCCGCGAGGGGGGTGAACTCCTCGACGAGCTGCTGAACGTAATCGGAAAAATGCGGTCGCTGCGGATGCCTCGCGACCTGAATTTTTTGCCAGGGGGTAAGGCCGGCATAGAGATCGGCGAGCGCCTTGGCGGCTTTTGCCTGGAGCTTGCCGAGCTCCTCGCCGATCGACACGGCCTCGCCGTTTTCGGCCAGCGCGCGAAGCTCGTCCACCTTGGTTTCGAGTTCCGCGACCGGCTTTTCAAAATCGAGATAGGAGCGCATCGAGAGGGCGTGTTTCCTTGAAAGAGAGACCCCTTGCCGGCGGGCGCAAACTCGCCGCAACCGGCCCTTAAGTCAAGGAAGCGAAAGCGCGCGCGGCGCAGTTGCAGCATACGCTTCTTGGGGTAATTGTGGCGGCCGGTCCGACGGGGCATCGCAATCCAGGAATGGTCGTTCCATGGCGTCTTCGCAAGAGCCGATTAGCCGTTTCATTCACGCCGTCGACGGCCTGCGCCTGCACGCTCTCGACTATCCCGCGCCGCCGGGCGGCGGCGCAGCTTTGCTGCCCGCGGTCTGCCTGCCGGGATTGGCGCGCTCGGCCGATGATTTCGACTGCGTCGCCAGAGCGCTGCAGGCCGACGGCCGGCGGATTCTGGCGCTCGACTACCGTGGGCGCGGCCTGTCCGATTGGGATCCGGACTGGCGTCGCTACGATTTTGACGTCGAGCAGGGCGACATCGCGGCGCAGCTTGCCGACGCCGGCGTCGCGCAAGCTGTGTTTATCGGCACGTCGCGCGGCGGTCTGCATACGATGCGCATTGCGGCGCGGCGGCCGGGAATGGTCCGCGCCGCCGTGCTCAACGACATCGGACCGAAGATCGAACATGCCGGCTTGCTGCGCATCAAGCGCTATGTCGGCAAACTCCCGCCGATCCCTTCGATGCGCGAGGCGATCGCCTTGATGCGAATGACCGCGGGCGTCGACTTCTCCAGCGTCTCGGCGCAGGAATGGGACGCCTATGCGCGTCTCACCTTCGTCGAGAAGGACGGCAAGGTTGAGTTGCGTTACGATCCGGAATTGTCGCATACGCTCGACTCGGTCGAACCCGACGTTGCGCCAGAGGAATATTGGGAAGACTTCGCCGCGCTGGCGGAAGTTCCAATTCTCGCGATCCGCGGCGCGAACTCGGATATTCTTTCGCCCGAGGTCTTCGATGAAATGGCGCGGCGCGCGCCTCGATTGGAGCGAGTCTTGGTCGAAGGCCAGGGGCACGCCCCGCTTCTACTCGATGAGCCGACGATTTCGCGCATCGCCGATTTTGTCCGCAAATGTCCTTAATCGTCGCCGAGCGGTCTGTTCGCGTCAGGGGGCATAGCCCCGAGCTTGATTAAGCCGGGAAATCGCGGCGCCGACATTAATCGCCGTGCTGGCCTGCATGCGCTGCGCATCGAGTTGAAGCTGACGCACGCGAAAAAGGTCGAAGGCGCTCAGCTCGCCAAGCTTGAACGCCTTGCGCGACAGCTCGAATTGATCATTGGCGACGGCAAGCCGACTATCGGCGAGTTTCGCTGAGCGCTGAGCCGCCGCCAGCGCGTCGCGCGCCGCCTTTATCTCCGCCAGAACAATTCGCTTGGCGCGCTCATATTCCGCTGTGGCGCGGTCCATCTCGGCGAGCGCCGCGGCGCGTCTTGGCTCGTTGCGGCCCATCGTCGGCAAAGGAATACGGATGCGAACGCCGACGGTCGTCGAATCCGTGCGCTGGTTCGAGAGCTGCTGAGTGGGATCCGTCGAATATTGATCATTATATTCGCGCCGTCCGAACACGCCGATTTCGGGACTGTCGATTGGCGTGGCGTCGACAAGCTCCGCCTGCGCGCGCGCGCGCTCGAGCGCGGCGCGCGGCGCGCGCAAGGCCGGATGATTTTCTATGTCGATTGCGGGATGCACCGACTCGAGGCTTCCATCCGGCGGCGCGCCGCCGGTCAGCGCCATATAGTTGACGCGCGCCACTTTCACCGCGCCCTCGGCTTGCGCAAGCTCGGTTTCGGCGGCGAGAGTTTCGTTTTCCGCAAGCAACTCATCAGTCTTCGAAGCGTCGCCAAGCTCCACGCGGCGAGTCATGTCCGTCCCAATGTCTCGCGCGGTGGCGACGCGATTGCGCGCGACCGAGGCTTCGCGTTCCGCCCGCTGGGCGCTCCACCACGCGTTGCGCAAAGCGCCGGCGACTTCAAGTCGGCGAAGCGCCAGCCGTTCCTCCACCTCGAAGAGGCCGGTCGTAACCGTCGCCTTGAAGGCGTCGCGCTGCCCTGGCAGCCACAACGGCATGCCTGCCTCAATCTCCGTTTCGTTGTAATTGCGCATATTGCCGGTGACGTTGGTGGAGACATTGTTTCGTTGCAAACCGCTAAGGTACGGCGAACCCGGCGTAATCGAATTGGCAGTCGCGTAGCGCGCCGAAGTGGCGCGAAATTGCGCCTCGAGCGAGAGGCTTTGCGCGTCGATGGAGACCGCGATCTCAAGGTGCTTGGGCAGCGCTCCAACGTGCTGCCGCTTGGCCGATGGCCGCCGCGCGCGGCGCTTCTTCTTCGGCGACGGCTTGACTGTCGCTTTGATGTGCGTCTCCGCCGTCTCCTCCAGCTCCTGCGCCCTCACCTCCGTATCGAGGGGCAAAGCGAAAGCAAACAAGGAGAAGGCAGCGAGAACCGCGCTCGGCCTCATACGCGAGCGTCCTCGCGCCGGCTTGTCGGGGTGGCGCGGCGCATTGCGCGCGCAGTGAACTTCTGGCGGAACACCATGCCGAGATTAGCGGTTCGATCATAGAGAATTGGCAGTAGAATTAGGGTCAAAACTGTGGCGGATATGAGCCCGCCGATGACGACGACAGCGAGCGGACGCTGGATTTCGGCGCCC
>JBFXJV010000391.1:0-3547 GCA_050174515.1 Methylocystis sp. | reverse complement strand
GCCCCAGTCTATGCCATTCCGCGCTGGTTTTTCGACGCCGCGCCCTATAACCGCCCCAACTATCCGAGGGATCGAAACGTGTTCCTCGAAGACCAGAAAGGAGCCTATTTCCAAGATCACATCGTCATCTGGGACAAGCTGCATATTTTCGGCGGCGGACGATATGACTGGTCGCAGGTTGGGCGAGGGCGCGCGGGCTCGCTAAGCGAGGCGCGCGCCAACCTCGATTTCGCATATCCTTCCGTCATGAGGTACGATCAGGCGTTCAGCCCGCGCGTCGGCCTATTGTTCCAGCCGCTTCCCTGGCTCAGCGCTTACGGGAGCTGGACGACGTCGTTCGGGGCCAACAACGGCGTCGACAAGAACAATCAGCCTTTGCCGCCACAGAAGGGGGAGCAGACGGAGGTCGGACTCAAAGGCGAGTTTTTCGACCAGCGCCTACTGGCCACGCTCGCTTTCTATCATCTCTCGCGCAGCAATCTTCCGACGCGTGATCTCTCGTCACCCGACCCAACCGTACAGCGCGCCATTGGCGAGCAGCGCAGCAAGGGCGTCGAATTCGACGTGACCGGAAAGGCGACCGACAGCCTGAGCGTGATTGGCAGTTTCTCCTATATGGATGCCCGCGTCATAAAGGACAATACGATCGACAACACGACGGGCCTCTACACGTTCCTGGGCCGCCGCCTGCCCGGCGCGCCGCGCTACTCGGGAAGCATGTGGTTCAAATGGGACGTCAAGGAATTCGAGCAGCTTGACGGATTGAGCCTCGGATTCGGCGTCTATGTCGTCGGCAATCGACAGGGCGACAACCGCAGCACATTCCAGCTTCCCGGTTATGCGCGTCTCGATGCGATGGCGGCGTATCGATGGAACGTCGGGCCTTCGTACGTGACGGCGCAGCTCAATATTCGCAACCTGAATAATGTGCGCTACTTCGAAAGCGCCGACCCTTCGGCAAACGTCGATCCACGCTTTGGCGTGTACCCCGGCGCACCCTTCACCGCCATCGGCTCCGTGAAAGTCGAGTTCTGATGGGGAGACGCGCATGAGCGGGACGGGGCAGGCAACTGTGTTGACGCGGCGCGCCGCCACAGTCGATGTTCGCAAGGTCTGGCTGCAGACTCATCTGTGGCTGGGCCTTGCGCTCGGAGTCTTCCTGTCCGTGATCGGCGTCACGGGCTCGGCATTGGTGTTTTTTCAGGAGATCGACGAGGCGCTCAATCCGGCGCTGCGCGTCATTTCGGCGCCGCCCGCAGGCAAGGCCGCTTGGAGGTCGCTCGAGGAGATTGCGGAAGCGGCGCGCAGAGCTATTCCGTCTGAATCGCGCCTCGGTTTCTGCTACTGGCCAGAGAAGGAAAACGAGGCGTTTCTGTTCTACTACACGGAAAGGCGGCCGGGCGTCGAAAAACCGGACACGCGTCACATTTTCGTCGACCCCTATACTGCGAAGGTCACTGGGACTAGGCTCTGGTATTCGAGCAGCGCCCTCAATTCGAGTTTCATCGGCTTCATCTTCAAGCTGCATTACCAGCTTCTCGTCCCGGAGTGGGGTGATATCTTCGTCGGCGTGATCGCAATCCTTGCATTTGTCTCGACTGTCACCGGAATAATCCTGTGGTGGCCGAAGAACGGGCAATGGCGCAAGGCCCTCACACTCAAATGGCCGGCGAAGTCCGAGCGGCTCCACTTCGACCTTCACCGACTCTCGGGCTTTTATCTGACGCCGGTCGCGCTCGCGATCCTCCTTTCTGGCGTTTATTTCAACCTGCCCGACCAGTTTCGCGCGGCCGTCGAACTGTTCTCTCCGGTGACGCGACTCGACACGGTTCGTACCGCGCCGCAAGCCGGCGCCTATGTTTCGGTCGACGCCGCCGTCGCCGCGCTCGACCAGGCCTTTCCCGGCGGTCGCGTCTACGGGCTGCGCATGCCGAACGAAGTAAACGGAGTCTATGTCTTCTACCAACTTTTCCCGATCGGCTGGGGACTCGAGGGCCGACGCGTCGTGGCCCTCGACCGATTCCGCGGCGAGTTCCTGCATGTGAGCGACCCCCTTTCCGGTGACGGCGACGGCTTCGTCGCCTGGCAATGGCCTTTGCACTCTGGCTATGTGCTCGGCTGGCCGGGCCGCATCGCAGTGTTTCTCTTCGGGCTGAGCTGGCCGCTCATCTTCTACACCGGGGTCATACGCTGGCTGCACAAGCGCCGCGCGAAAAGAATTCACGATGAGCGTGCCTTGGCCTGTTCCGCCAGCCGCTGACGGGTGTCGACATGGATGATGCGGGAAAAATTGTCGACCGTTTGCAGCGGTTCCTTCCCCTTCGGGCTCACGCGAAACCGGCGCTCGCCGCGTCCTTGCGATCAGCTTCACCTCACGCACCGTTTCTGTTGACGGTCGTTTTCTTTGCCAGGGAGCATGGCGTCATGTGCTGCTCGAAGCAGCGGAGACGGATTGTCGCGCACCGGTGTACGTCGTGCCGATCACGCATATCGCTATTGATCGTCGCCATCCAATCTCGAGAGAGATCGCCGCCTATCGCAAACGACGAACCGGACAAAGTGACCGGGCCCGTTGCGCGGGGGCACGGCATGTTACGCGTTAGGGCGATAGGGTGCTCGACGGTCGTCGGCCTGTTTCTGCTCGCAGCGACGGAGCCAGCGCTGGCCAAAACGAAGCCTCGGAAACAGCCTGAATACCTTGCGGAACGATCTGACGATGCGCCAAGAACGCGCGAAACGAGCGCGCGCCCCAGCGCCCAGACGCTGGGGCGCGATCAGAGCGGCGTGTTCGTCAACGCCCCCGCGGCGAGCTCCGCCTTCTCGCCAAGCTTCGTCATGCGGGGCTTTCTGAGCGGACTGACGCTCTTCGACGGCGCCTCGCATGGCTTCACCGCCCAGGACGTCGATCTCTCCACCGTCGATCATGTCGAATTCTTCAAAGGACCGAGCGCCATGCTGTTCGGCAAGGCGCTCGGGGGTTATGGCGGCGCCGCCAATTACATCCGCAAGGCGCCGACGCACGAGACGTTCGCCCGCGCCGTCGCCACCAAGGCCAGTTTCGCCGTCACGCGCTTCACCGCCGATATCAACGCGCCGCTCAACGACGACAAAAGCTTGCTATTTCGCATGACCGGCTCGGCGCAGACGCTGGGCAGCTTCGTCGATTTCGCGCGCACCCGCAGCTTCGATATCGCGCCGATGCTCGCCTTTGCCGCCGACAACGGCGACCGCGTCAGCCTGCGCGCCGAGCACAATGGCGCGCGGCTCGTCTACCGTGACGGCGTTCCCGCCGATCCGGTGTTTCTGCATATCCCGCGCGAGTTCTACGCCGGCCTCCCCGCCAATGAACATGAAACCCCCTTCTTCGACGATCTCACCTTGCGCTATGAGCACGCCTTCAACGCCGACTGGAAGGTCGCCGCGGTCGTCGACTACTTCCTCACCGCCAACCGCTGGGGCTGGTTCACCGGCTGGGGCTATGATGGATTCCAGTCGGACGTCTTCGGCAGTCCGGTCCGCGCCCGCACCGCCAACCGCAGTTTCGACG
>JBFXJV010000390.1:0-3549 GCA_050174515.1 Methylocystis sp. | reverse complement strand
CCCCTCCGGTACCGGATCCGGCTGGGGATATCCCTACGGCGGTTGGGGGGGCGGCTGGGCCGGCTGGGGCGGCGGCTGGGGCGGCGGCTGGGGTGGCTGGGGAGGCTGGGGCTGGTAAGTCCAAAGCTTTCCACGCAAGATCGAAAAAGGCGGCGCGGGAGTTCCGCGCCGCCTTTTTGCCGCCCATGGAAACGCATTGTAGAAGCCAACGCTGCGCAATGCGCGCGCCGATACCAACGCGGGGCTTCCGTCCAAATGCATTCACACGCGACGACGATCGCAACGACGCCATACATCGATCAACGCCCGGGAACATCCGGCCTGCGCAAGAAAATCGATGTTTTCACGCAGCGCCATTATCTCGAAAATTTCATTCAGTCGATCTTCGACGCTCTCGAGGGCTATCAGGGCGCGACATTCGTGCTCGGCGGCGACGGCCGCTATTACAACCGCGAGGCCATCCAAAAGATTTTGAAGATCGCCGCCGCGAACTGCGTCGGCCGCATCGTCATCGGACAGGGCGGGATACTCTCGACGCCCGCCGTCTCGGCGCTCATTCGCTCGCGGAAGGCCTTCGGCGGCATCGTATTGTCCGCGAGCCATAATCCCGGCGGGCCCCATGGCGATTTCGGCGTAAAATATAACGTCGCCAACGGCGGCCCGGCGCCCGAGATGACGACGGAAGCCATCTACCGACGCACGCTCGAAATTGCATCCTACCGCGTCGTCGAAACCGAAGACGTGGATATCGACAGGATTGGCGAAACGATGGTCGGCGACATGCGCGTCGAAATCGTTGACAGCGTCGCGAATTACCAAGCGCTGATGCAGACGCTCTTCGACTTCGATCGCATTCGCGACGCGTTTCGCTCGGGCCTCACCATCAAATTCGACGCCATGTCGGCGGTCACCGGCCCTTATGCGCGGGCGCTTTTCGAAGAAGAACTCGGCGCCGCGCCCGGCAGCGTCATCAATGGGACGCCCCTGCCCGATTTTGGCGGCCATCATCCCGATCCCAATCTTGTCTACGCCAGGCATCTATATGATCTCGCCATGTCCGACGCCGCGCCCGATCTTTGCGCCGCATCGGACGGCGACGGCGATCGCAATCTCATCATCGGCCGCGCCCGTTTCGTCACGCCCTCGGACAGTCTCGCGATTCTTGCCGCCAATGCGACAATTGCGCCGGGCTATCGCAAGGGCATTGCTGGAATCGCCCGCTCGATGCCGACGAGCGGAGCCGCCGATCGCGTCGCGGAGAAGCTTGGCGCGCCATTGTTTGAAACGCCGACGGGCTGGAAATATTTCGGCAATCTGCTCGACGCCGGCCTCGTAACGATATGTGGCGAAGAAAGCGCCGGCGCCGGTTCAGACCATGTGCGCGAGAAGGACGGTCTGTGGGCGGTGCTGTTCTGGCTCGACATGCTCGCGGCGCGAAAGGAGAGCGTCGACGCGATCGTCCGCCAACATTGGACCAACTACGGGCGCAATTATTATTCGCGTCACGATTATGAGGAAGTCGCGAGCGACGGCGCTCATGCGCTCATCGACGCGCTGCGCGAAGCTCTGCCGACTCTCAAGGGCAAGCGTTTCGGCGCTCTCGAAATCGCGAAGGCCGACGACTTCGCCTATCACGACCCGGTCGACGGCTCGGACTCGCAGCATCAGGGCTTGCGGGTGATTTTCGCCGACGGTTCGCGGATCGTCTATCGGCTGTCGGGCACCGGCACATCTGGCGCAACGCTGCGCGTCTATATCGAGCGCTATGAACCCGATCCGGCGCAACAATATCTGGAGACCCAAGCCGCGCTCGCCGACCTCATCGCGCTATCGCGCGAACTCGCCGCGATCGAACGCTATACGCAGCGTGGCGCGCCGAGCGTCATCACTTAGATCACGCTGCATTTGGGCGGAGTCGCCCAAATTCGGACAACGTGATCGATTCCAAAAGTTTAGAACGCGCTTAAAGCGAAATGCCGGGTTCCGCTTTTTCGCAGCGCGCTCTAGAGCGCGTGAAGCTTGCGCAGGTAATTTTGTTTGCGGCGAGAAAAGCGTTTCGCAATCTCGCTCGCCGGCGCGTTATGACACTCATGTCCCGAAAAAAATTTCGACCATTTGGAGCAAACTTTGGAGAAGCACCGGCTCGAAGCCTTCAGCGACGGCGTCATCGCCATCATCATCACCATCATGGCGCTCGAGTTGAAGCCGCCGCACGAAGCGAGCCTTGCCGCCCTTTCGCAGGTCGCTCCTGTTTTTTTCAGCTATGTTTTGAGCTTCGCCTATATCGCCATCTATTGGAACAACCATCATCACTTGCTGCAGGCCGCATCGCACGTCACGGGCCGAGTGCTGTGGGCGAACGTCCATCTGCTGTTCTGGCTCACTCTCATCCCCTTCGCCAGCGCCTGGATGGCGGAAAACCATTTCGCTCAGGCGACGGTCGCGGTCTATGGCGCGTCGCTGCTGGCGCCGGCGATCGCCTATTTCATCCTCAGCCGCATGCTTCATCAGACGCATGGTCCGGAGTCGACGCTGGCTCGCGCCATCGGCGCAGACGTAAAGGGCAAGATTTCCGTGCTGCTTTATCTTTTCGCGATCGGGCTGACGCTGCTCGACCCCCGACTGTCGCTCGCGATTTACGTGCTCGTGGCGTTGATGTGGCTGATCCCCGACCCGAGAATTGAGCGCCTTCTGGCGGAAGGGCGACATAAGGAAGGCCGGGACTAAGCGCGGTAGAGCCAGGCGTTGCGCCTGAGTATGCCGCGTCCGCCGAGCGCGCGGATCGCGAGATCGCGAGCGACCGCCGGCAGTCCGCTCAGATGATCGTAAGCGCCCTGGCGGCGCGAGGCGCGCACCACCCGCTCGGCGCGGTCGCGCCGAACGCCTTGATAGGCGGCGAAGGCGGCTTCGACCGTCGCGCCCAAGCGCAGAAAAGCTTCGCCCAGCGCGTCGGCGTCTTCGATCGCCTGCGCCGCGCCCTGCGCCAGAAACGGAACCATCGGATGCGCGGCGTCGCCAAGCAGAGTGACGGGTCCACGGCTCCATTTTTTCAGCGCCGGCCGCGTGAACAGCGGCCAATGCCTCCAGGAGTCGCCGGCCTCGATCAACGCGCGAAGCTCGGCGGCCATGAGACGCGGCGAGAAGCGGCCGGCGAGTTCCACGCCTTCAAGCGACAGGCTGGAGGCGGCGTTCTCGGCCTCCGGCGGCTCTTCGACGATGACGACGGCGTTGATCAGCGAGGCGTCGCGCAGCGGATAATGCACGACATGGGCGCCCGGCAGGAGCCAGAGGTTGGATTCGCGCGCCCGAAGCGCCGCCGGAACGCTGTCGGCGGGAAGCGTCGCCCGCCAGGAGACGCAGCCGGAATAAGCGGGCGCGTCGCGCTCCGAAGGGACGAGATGAGCGCGCACGCTCGACCGCACGCCGTCAGCGCCGACAAGTCCTGCGGCTTCGATCTCCTCGACGCCGTCCTGCGTGTGCACGCGAATGCGGACTCCGCTCGCGCGCGTTTCGAAATCGCCGACCCGGGCGCCGGAGCGGATATGCGTG
>JBFXJV010000389.1:0-3566 GCA_050174515.1 Methylocystis sp. | reverse complement strand
CCACGCGCAGCGCCGAATTCGCCGTCCACGGCATCGACGTGTCGAAATATCAGGGGAACATCGACGGGGAGCAGGTCAGAGACGCCGGCGTCTCCTTCGCCTTCATCAAGGCCACGGAAGGCGGCGACCGGACCGACTCGAAATTCGCTTACAATTGGGCGGCGGCGAAGGCGGCGGGCGTGCCGCGCGGCGCCTATCATTTCGTCTATTGGTGTCGCCAGCCGCATGAAGAGATCGGCAATTTCGTCAGCGTCGTGCCCAATGAGCCTGACGCGCTGCCGCCGGTTCTCGACGTCGAGGCGACGCCGACGTCGCGCAGCTGCAAACGCAAGCTTTACCGCGAGGAAGCGCTGCGCGACATGAAGGCGATGCTCGAACAGATGGAGCGGCACTACGGCAAGAAGCCGATCATCTATTCATCGGTAGACTTCTATCAGGCGATCCTGCATTCGAACGCGCTCGCCGAATATCCGATCTGGGTGCGCTCGACGAAATATCATCCCAAGGTGCGCTACGGCGACCGCAAATGGACCTTCTGGCAGTATCGCTCGGACGGGCGCATTCCCGGCATTACCGGCGCGGTCGATCAGAACACGTTCAACGGCTCGGCTGATCAATGGCGAAGCTGGCTCGCCTCGGCCGCCGGCCTGCGGGCGGGCCCCGTCGCGACCGCTCACAGGCAGGTCGACGACCGCGCCGCCAACAAGCTCATCGAAGACGATCCGGCGATGCTCTCGGGCGCTGAAAAGAACGCCTATGACAGGGAGCCGGGCGCTCCCGTCCCGCCGGGTTCGATCCGATAGATCATGCTGCGTTTAGGCGGAATCGCCTAAACGCGGATGACGTGATCGATTCCAGAAGCTTAGAGCGCTTAGCAACGAAAAACCGGCGCCAACTTATTCGCAACGCGCTCCAGGCGGAAAGGCTCCGGGGTAGCCAGAACCTTAGATTTCGCGTATAGGCCCCGTACCAGTTTTCGCCGCGCGGCGTTCTTCCCCGCGCGATCCGCTGAGATAGAGAGAATAAATGGCTGTTCCGAAAAGAAAAACCTCGCCGATGAAGCGAGGCTTCCGCCGCTCCGCCGACGCGCTGAAGGCGCCGACCTATGTCGAGGACAAGGACTCCGGCGAGCTGCGCCGCCCGCATCACGTCGATCTCAAGACCGGCATGTATCGCGGCCGTCAGGTGCTGAAGCCGAAGTCCGTCGAGGAATAATCGTTTCCGACGGTTAACGAAATGAAAGCGGGCCGCAGGGCTCGCTTTTTTGTTTGGGACGGGCCGATCTAACGACGCTGCTGGGCGGCTGCGAGCAGCGGCAGCAGCAGCGCGCGCGGCGTCGCCGCCGAGCCCCAAATCAGCGCCCGGTTCACCCACCCCGGAACGATCACCCGCCTGCCGGCCATCAGCCCTTCATAGCCCTGGCGCGCGACTTCCGCCGCCGGCAGCATCGCGGGCCTCATCGCCGCCATCAGCCCCTCGTAATTCATGCCGGCGCGCGCCTGAAAGCCGGTCTGGACAGGACCGGGGCAGAGACAGGCGACTTTCACGCCCGAAGGCTTCAACTCCTGTGACAGCGCTTCGCTGAACGAGCGCACATAGGCCTTGCTGGCGTAATAGACCGCGAAGCCCGGCCCCGGCATGAAGGCCGCGACCGAGGCGACATTCAGCACGCCGCCCTTCGCCGCGACGATCGACGGCAGAAAGCGCAGGGTCAGCGCGGTCAGCGCCCGCATGTTGAGATCAACGATCGCGAGCTGCTCGGCGGCGTCGAGCTCGATCGCCCGGCCCATCAGGCCGAAGCCCGCGTTGTTGACCAGGAAGTTCGGCGCGACGCCGGCATCCGCCAGTCGCGCGGAGAGCGCGTCCGCGGCGCCCTCGGTCGAGAGATCGAGTTCGATCGGCAGCGGGCGGGCGGCGCCCTTCGCGGCGATGTCGTCGGCGAGAGCGTTGAGGCGCTCGCCGCGGCGGGCGACGAGCGCGAGGCCATGGCCCTTCGCCGCGAAGATTCGGGCAAGCTCCGCGCCGATTCCGTCCGAGGCGCCGGTGATGACCGCGACCGGTCGCGTCACCGGCCGCTGTCCTTGCCACGCGACCAGGGACCGCTTGGCGCAGGGTCGGCGGCGTCGCGCGCCTCGCGGCGCAGTTCGACGCGGTCGCGGGTCGAGACGCCGAGCAATTCGGCGACGCGCCAGACGACATTCTCCTCGAATTCATGCACCGCGCCGTCGGCATGGGCCATGTCCCACAGCATGCCCACGATCTGGCGGCGCCCATCCTCGTCGAGCCGGCGCTTCAACACGCTGGTGAAGCGGTAGAGGTCGACGGCGTCGGCCTCGCTTTCCTTGGCGGATTCGATCAGTTCGGCCGCCTCGTCGCCTTCGAGGCCGAAACGCGCTTCGACGAGCTGCCGGATGCGGGCCTTCTCGTTATCGTCGAAGTCGCCGTCGACCGAGGCGATATGCACGAGCAGCGCGGCGGCGGCGAGCTGATAGTCCGCGGCCTCGAAGGGCTTCGGCCCCTCGGCCTCGCCGGCGAGTTCGTTGATGAAGTTTTTCAGGGCAGAGAGCATGGGCGGCGAAGCTAACGGGGCGGGAGCTGCGTTGCAAATCCGTATAGATCAGGAGAGGTGGGAAGGGTAGCTGGCGGAACTGGTCAGGTTGCTCCCTCTATGACTCGGACTTACTTGCTCCCGTTGGATATGCCTGAAGCAACGACAAGGGTCAGCCATGACGCCGCAAGCTGATTTCACCAGCCAGGAATATTTCCGCAACCCCGCCGCAGGCATCGAGAGGTTGAGGAGTTCCGGGCTTGTCGTCGAAGTGAGGTTCCCGATCGTCGGCAAGGTCTGGATCACAACGACGCAGGAGTTGGCCGCCCGGGTTCTAAAAGAGAGTGAGACGTTCACCTTACGCGAGGAGGGCGGCACGATTGCCGGGCTCCGATGGTGGATGCCCGGACTGATCCGCACTGTCGCCGAAAATATGCTGACGATGGACGAACCGGATCACGCGCGGTTACGCGGTATCGTGGACGAAGCCTTTCGCCGGCAGGCGGTTCTCGATATGGAGCCGCGCATTCTCGCCATCGCCGACGAGCTCGCCGATCAGCTGTTCGCCAACGGAAGCCCCGCCGATCTTGTCGAGAGATATGCGCGGAAGCTGCCGCTTTCAGTCATCTGTGAGCTCCTAGGTCTGCCGCAGTCCGACAGGTCGAAGTTCATGGCCTGGACCAACCGCTTTACGCGCATAACGGAGGCCGTTGGCTTTCTTGGCTTGATCCCGGCTTTGGCCGCGATGAAACGCTATCTCGAGCAACGCCTTAAGATAGCGCGCGAGCAAGGCGGCGAGGGCCTGCTCGCGGAGCTTGTTCGCGTCGAGAAAGAAGGCGGGCGCATCAGCCCCCGCGAGATGGTGGCCATGGTATTTCTGCTGCTTGGCGCAGGCACGGAGACAACCACGCACCTAATCAGCGGATCTGTTTACGAGCTCATACGAAAACCGAGTCTACGCGATTGGCTCATAGAAGACTGGAGTCGCGCCAATCTCGCGATCGAGGAGTTTCTTCGG
>JBFXJV010000388.1:0-3567 GCA_050174515.1 Methylocystis sp. | reverse complement strand
CGGCTAGGCTGTCCTCGGCGTTGTATATCAGGACGGCGCCGTTTAGATGCAGGCTCTCGGGAAAGCGCTCGATTCCGCCTGTTAAAAGCTCCTCGTCGCCGCTGGCGACGGCGAGCGCGTCTCGGAGGCTCATTCCAGATTTGTTAGCGCCGGGCTCGCCGACATGAAGCGATACATCGCCAACAGGAATGCGGGGCTCGATCACGAATTCGCGTAAGGGAATAGTCTGCGGATCGATGCGTCCGGTGATGGCGACGGGACCGGAGCGCGAAGAGTTGGGCGAAGCAGACGGCGGTTCTGGCTCGGGATCGCCCAGGTCTTCAAACCATTTCGCAAGCCACGCCTCAACGTACGTCTCCGAGCGGTAATCAATCCCGCCATGCGCATGGCTGACTATGCGAACATACGCCCCATCGGCGTAGATCACTGCGATGTTGCGCCCGCCGTGATATTCGGGCTCCAGCGGGTCGGCGCATGTTTTCTTGTGAAACTCGGCGGAGTTTTCGCATATTTCCTTGACGGAAACTGTCCGGCCGTCGTCCATCTCTATTTCGAAATCTGCGGATAGAACGTGACTTTCAACGGCGCCCGTTACCGACTTGCGCGCGGCTTCCGGCGATTTGCCTTTGCGCACCTGGTCATCGATGCGACGCTCCTCCCACAGTTCGCGCTTCTTTCTGCACTCCGGCTCCAAGTCGCGCGCGATCTGCGCTTTGATCTTTTCCAACTCCTCGGCCTCTTCGGCGGTCAGCGGCGGAAGGGCGCGCGTGTCGAGAAAACCGCCAGGAACGATTTTGACGGCTCGTGCGTCCTTCACATACTCCAGCTCCGGAGATTCAAAGATCGCGTTGGCTTCGAAAAACAGCCGCGACGGGTCGGACGAAGCCGCCAGGTCGAACAGGCCGCGGTAGAGGACTTTGCCGGCCTCTGAGACTTCGCCCCAAAGAAAGCCGGCGAGCGACAGCCTATCAAAAAAGCGCTTGGCGAAACCGGCCACGTCCTCGCCGTCGAGAACGAAAAAATACCAATGCGCCCCCGTCGACCGCGAAGGCGGTTCGTCGCCGGAAACGACAATTCCCGATGACACCGAAGGCCGTCGAACGCACGTGGCCCCGACAAACTCCGGGAACACGGACTCAAAGACTTTCGAGAGGCCCCCCGCTGTCTCGATTTTTTTGACGGTGTGAGCAGGTATCGTCTTGGCGTCGATGTCCACGCCGAAGAGGGCCGGGCCGGGAACCGGCGGAAAATATTGCTTCGTCCGCGCAATCGTGGTGGCCCCGTCGGCTTCTCGCGCCGTGACAAGCGGCCACTCGTCTTTTCCGGTGGGGGGCGGCGCGGGGACGAGCGCTTGTTTCGGTGAAAGGGCCTGAAGGTGCCGTTTCAGCTCCGCCGTCATTTGATCGGCGGTTCCTTTCAGCGTGGTCCTGTACGCCGTTCCCCTCGTGAGAGCCGGAGCGGAAGTCGCCTCCGGTCTGTGGCTCGCGTTAAGCCGAAAGCGCTTCGTAAGATCGCTTTCGCTGTGAATTTTCGTGAATGATATCGCGGCGGAAACGTTGGACGCACGCTTGGCGTCTTCGGGCAGAGATGCTACATTCGCCATCGCTGACTACCTTCTTTTTGGCCGGGCGCTCATGCCACTGAGCGCCTGGCTTTTTCATTGGTGATGTCTCAACCCCCGCCGCGACTGAGGCCATCGCCCATCGTTGTCGGCGACAAGCCGCAGCCAAGGACGCTCGGAGCGCGACGCCAGCGGTCGGTCTCGTGGTGGCATGTTCGCGAGCAAGGATCGGCGGACGTGCCAACGCTGCGCCGCGCCGAGGCGCCGGCCGCCGAGAAGCCCACCGGCTGCCAAGTCCCGCATTCGAGAATAGGAGCGGCCGGTGAGCCGCGCGGCTTCCGCGAGCGGAATGAAATCGTTATCTGGCGTGGGGGATGTATGTCCTCTAAGCACGTCGCTGCCTCCGGTGTGAGCGGAGCAGATTCGCCGACGCCAGCGTGCGACTCCAGCGTGAAAATTCACACATGAGCGTTTCGCCTCGCCGCCGGGTTCTTGCGCCATTCGGCGTCCGCGGGCCACGCGAACCGCTCCTGCGATGCGAGCGCAAACTGCTCCTGAAAATCATATTTCTCGGCGATACCGTTCGCCAACGCGACGCCCTTTAATTTCGCAAGGCCCGGCAGCTGCTTCGCCCGCTGCTGCAAGGTCCCTAGGGCGGCGACGTCAACCGCGTCCATGAGAAACCATCCGTCCGTATTGACACCGTCCGCCCGGGTTTTGGCTCGGACCGCGCGCGCGTAACTAAAAGCGGCCCGTCGGACGTGAAGTCGGTCCAGGCCTTTCGTGCGAGCGCCGTCGTTCAAGTATTCGGCCACGTCGTCATACGAGCGCCCCTTGGATAGGAAATAAAGGGCCAGCGCGCCGATGACGCGCACGACGAACGCCCGGTTGCGTGTCCCGTCTTCGTCAAACGGCGCGATCATCCGGCGGGTAAGCACGTATTCATAGTCGCGGACGCCATGAGAATAGACGGAGCCCACAGCAAGGCTGATAATGTTCTGCACCTTTGGGTCGTCGAGGCTACTTTCAGGCAGCCCACACGCCACAAGATCATTCGCGAGATTCTCGCGCACTCTCGGCATTAGCCGGCGCCCGTCGAATCCGTTCGCATCGAAGATATGCGGCAGATTTTCCTTCAGCTCCCACCCCGTACAGAGATAGCTGAGGTGATGGCTGGAGAGATCGAAGTTTGCGAGCGTGTTATCGTAACGGGCCATCGGATGCGCCTCTTAGAAACGGCTTGCCGCGCCGGTTTCGCGGCGTCGCAGACGAGGTAAAGGTCTGGTCAATCGAGCCCGAGCACTTCGCCTAATCGGCAGCCGACGCGTCGCGGCGACATTTGAATTATTCGGGGATGGCCGGTTTTTCGCGCCGCTCGGAGCAGCGTGTCGACGCTGACGCCCATCAGCCGCGCAGCCTCTTTGAGGCTCACGATACGACGGCGCTCGACGGCGCTAAGCTCGGCGCGATCGGCAATGCTGCGGTCCTGCAAGGTCATGCTTTCATCCTCTCAATTGAGCGCGCTCTTGCGCCCGAATGAAAGGAGTCTGACCTAGTCGAAATCCGCCGAAAAGATGCGCCAAATGCGTCATTTCGCTTTTTGGCGGATTTCACGGCGCATTTGCCTTGCGCCTTATTCCTTCGCGCGACGCTCCCCTCTTTCCCTTCGTTCAAAACGCAACGTGTTGGCGCGGCGGAGCGCCACATACCACCCAAAATCAGCTACCACTTTTTGGACGTCCTTGGCGTTGAACTTCTTCCCCAGCCTCCCTTGCTCTTCCAGAAACTTCTCGATTTCTGGCTCCTGGCCGACAGGCAAATCAGGGGGCTTCTTCTTGGTCGCATTCGAGGACGGCCCTCGCAGCGCGCCTGGCCTCTCAAGAGCCCTCCATCGCTTGATCGATGGCAACGTCGGCCATCGATCAGCGATACCGGCGATAATGACATAGAGCTTCCCGCGCCGGTCCAATGTCGAATTAATGCGGTCGCGAAAATCAGCAACCGTT
>JBFXJV010000387.1:0-3569 GCA_050174515.1 Methylocystis sp. | reverse complement strand
CCCATCCCGATCTTGGCGCCGCCTATCTCGACGCGCTCTCGGGCGAATCCAACGCCGCGAAACTGGCGCGGGTCGAAAAGCTGGCGCGCGCCGCGCCCCATGCGCCAGAAAGTCGGCATCTTGTCGCCGAGGTCGCGCTGTCGAATCGCAATTTCGCCAAAGCCCGTGAGGCGCTCGCGCCGCTCGTCGCCAGCGGACGGCATCCGACCGCCCATACCTGCCTGCTGATGGCGGAAATCGAGGACGGGGCGCAGGGGCCCTCGGGACCGGTGCGGGAATGGCTCGCGCGCGGCTCGCGCGCGCCGCGCGATCCCGTCTGGATCGCCGACGGCGTCGTTTCGAAGAACTGGCTGCCGATGTCGCCGGTCACCGGGAGGCTCGACGCCTTCGAATGGAAGCCGCCGCCGGACTCCGCGCAGCATTTGACCGAAGAGGGCAAGCCCAATATTCCGGCGGCCTTTTTGACGCCCCCCGCCGAACCCGTCGCGCTGCCTTCGGGCGAGGTCTCGGGCGAAGCGGCGGCCGGTCAGTAGGCCTGAGGGATAGCGGCCCGCAGGCGCCCCGCCTATCGCGCCCGGTCGGCCCGTCGAATGCGCACGTAAAGCGCGCCTTCGCCGCCGTGGTGGCGCGCCGCTTCGCCAAAGCCGACCACAACGTCGCGCAGGTTCGGCGCCTCAAGCCACATCGGCACCACGCGGCGCAGCACGCCGCCCTCGTCGCGGGTCAGCCCCTTGCCGGTCACCACGATCGCGACGCGGGCGCCATTCGCCTGACATCTACGCAGGAACGCCGTCAGAGAACGCTGCGCCTCAGCCTGTCGCATCCCGTGAAGGTCGAGCTTGGCGTCGACCTCCAGCCGACCGCGTTTGATTTTCGTGAAGGTGCGAGGATCAATGTCGATTGGCCGTGGCGACGGCTTTGGCGCGGGCGGGCGGTCATGAGCGATGGCGGCGGGCGGCGGCGGCGCGCCCGTATCGACTGCGGGCGAGATTGGTGCCGGCTTCTTGTGACAAGCGCGGGACGGCCGGACGTCGGCGGTCACCGCCATCCACAGCTCGGCCTCGGCCTGCGACAGCCGGCGGGCATATCGGCGAGAATTTTCCTCGCTCACGGACCGTCCCCGGCATCCTTCGGCAGCAGCACGACCATCTCGGCGGCGTGCCGAATATCGCCGGCGCGCCGTCCCGCCGCTTCGCCCGCGCCGAAGAACAGATCGGCCCGTGCAGGTCCAATTATGGCGGATCCGGTGTCCTGCGCGATCATCAGGCGACGAAATTCCGTTTCGGCCTCGCTCCGCCAGGGAAGGCGCGCGGCGACCCAGAACGGCAGGCCGTAGCACCAGATCGAGCGGTCGACGGCGATCGACCGAAACGGCGTCAGCGGCGCGCCCTGACCGCCGATCGGGCCGATTGCGCGCGCCTCTGACCTGTCGATCTCGAAGAAAACATAGGAGCGATTCTCCTGCATGATCCGGCGGCCTGCTTCGCCCGGCCCGGCGCCAAGCCGACGCAGCGTCTCCTTCATCAGATCGAGCGACATGTCCGCCGGCTTGACGAGCCCCCGCTCGATCATCAGCCGGCCGACGGACGTATAAGGCCAGCCGTTGCGCCCGGCATAGGTGAGCGCCATGACGCCGCCGTCCGGCAGCCGCAGCCGCGCCGAACCCTGCACCTGAATGAGGAACAATTCGACCGGATCGCGAACATAGGCGATGGGATGCGCGCTCGGCGCCGCGCCTTCCTCTTCGATCGCGCGGCGGTCTGGATAGGGCACCAGCGCGCCATCGGCCTGACGCCGCGCGCTCGTCAGTCTCTCGCCGGAAAGAAGCGCGAGCGGGGCCTCGTTAAGCGTGACGAGATCGAGCGGACGCGACAGGACCGCCGTGACGAAGCCCGGCGCCGGCGACAGTCTGGCCTCGACCTCAACCTCATAATAGGCGGTGACGAAGCCTTTGGCCTTGATGCGGCGAGGCTGGAACCAGCGGCGAAAGAATCGAGCGGGATCTTCGACGCCTTCGAGCGCGGCGTTCGCGGCTGAAATCAGCGTCTGCGGCGGCGGAACGGCGCTGCGCTGCTCCCGCGCGTCGGCGGCGACGATCTTTGCCGAGCGGCGGAAGGCGTCGAACGCCGCGGCGAGATCGTCGGCGGCAAAGCCGTCGATCTCTTCAAAGTCGATTTTTTGAAGCAGATCGGAAGCGGAAAACTGCGACGCATTTTTCCGCGACATGCTCAGTCTTCGACTTGGGTCGCGACGAGCTTCCAGTTGGGATCGCCTGCCCTGGGATCGCGCGCAAAGGTCCAGCGCTCGACGACCTTACGGGTCTGACCGCCGTCGATGGTTTCGCCGTCGCGATCGCGGCGCACGCTCATCAGCCGGGCGACGAAGCGCACCGTCACTTCATTACGGCCGGCGATGGCGCGGGCGGCGTCCACCGTCGCCGAATCGATCGCTACGACGGCGGTCTCCATGGTCTCGCCCTGCTGCTCGCGCCGTGCGATCTCCGCGGAGAAGCCATCGAAGACGTCCTGCGACAGGAGCGGTTTCAACGTCTCACGCTCCCCCTTGGCGAAGGCCGTGACGATCAGCTCATATGCGCGGCGCGCGCCGCTCAGGAAAGTCTTGCCGTCAAATCCGGGATCGGAGGCCGCGACGGCGTCGAGCCCGCTCCACGCGGCGGCGACGCCCTTCTCGGCGACGCCCTCCCAACGTTCGGCCCCGCCAGCGCGCTCCGGCGCTTTAGCGACGGGCGCCGCGCTCGGCGCAGGCGTGACCGTGGCGGGAGCGGGCCGACGCGGCGAGAAACGCGGTGGCGGCGGCGTATCGCGATCGACCCGCATCCCGAGCACCGAGCGGAGCTTCCAGATGACGAAAACCGCGAGCGCCGCAAAGACGATGAGGGTCGGATCGAACAGGTCGCCGGATGCTGTCATTAGCAACTCCCGAAGAATTCCGTGCTCGGCTATCATGTCGCTCTAGACATGTCACGAATCAAGGGGCGGGCGTATTGCCGCGGCCGGAGAGGCGGAGAAACGGAAAAATTGGTGAATTCAAAGTATGTCGGCGCAGCGCTTGCCGCCTGGATCGTGCTTGAAATTCTCGCTTTCGCGCTCGTCGTGCGGGCCGTCGGGCTTCTCGCGGCGATCGCGCTCGCCATCGGCGCTTCGCTGCTGGGCCTGGCCGACGTCAAGCGCCTCCTCGACTTTTTTCGCATGAGCGTCGGCGCCAGGGCGCGAGGCCAAAGCGCCGCCGCCGATGGAGCGATGGTTGACGGCGCGCTGCAGGCGCTCGCCTCGATCCTCCTCATTCTGCCCGGTTTCGCCTCCGATTTTGTCGGACTGGCGCTAAAATCTCCTTCGGTGCGGCAAAGTCTGGCGCAACGCGTGCGGTCTCGCGCCAAGGCGGCCGATCCGCGCTTCATCGACCTCGACCCTCGCGAATGGCGGCGGGAAGCGCGCGCCTCAAGAGTCAGGCCGCAGCGCAGCGCGGCGAAAGAAAGCTGAGAAACACGCGCCTTGTTCGCATTTAAGAGACGTGTTAGGCGGGCGCGAATTCTCGTCTCAACGGCAGAT
>JBFXJV010000386.1:0-3577 GCA_050174515.1 Methylocystis sp. | reverse complement strand
GGCCGGTGGCGGCGGCGGCGGTGATTCTTGATCCCGACCGACGGCCGCGCGGCCTCGATGATTCCAAGGCGCTGAACCCGGCGCAGCGGGAGGAGGCCTTCGAACGGATCATGGCCAGCGCCCTCGCCGTCAGCGTCGCCTTCGTCACCGCGGCCGAGATCGATCGCATCAATATTCGCCGGGCTTCGCTGGCCGCCATGGCCCGCGCCGTCGCCGGCCTCTCCCATCGGCCGGCCTATCTCCTCGTCGACGGCAACGACCGGCCACCGGTCGACTGCCCCTGCCAGATGATCGTCAAGGGCGACGCCACGGCGATTTCGATCGCCGCCGCCTCGATCGTCGCCAAGGTCGCGCGCGACGCGATGATGCGCCGCCTCGCCGCGCATTATCCGCAATATGGTTTCGAGACCAATGTCGGCTACGCCGTGCAGCATCACCTCGAAGCGCTGGAACGCTATGGCGCGAGCCCGGCGCATCGGGCGAGCTTCGCGCCGGTGCGCGAGGCGTGAGGGTCCTGGCAAGGTTTTGCTAAGATTTTTACTTCCTTAAGACTTCCGTTCGAAAAAGAGACGTAGGCCGTATCGGGCTCTAAACGCGGCTTTTACCTCCCTCCTTCACTATCGCGCCTGTCAGTTGCGTAGATGGTGTGGAGTTCATGCGTAGCGCGCGCGTCGGAGCGGCTCGTCTCAAAGCCCGAATTCAGGTCACGCGTATCGGGCGCACAAGCGAAAGGCCGCTCCGCGCGACGGCGCGTAATGAAATCCTCTGCGGCGACTGCGTCTCGCTGATGGAGCGAATGGCCGACGAGAGCGTCGATCTCGTCTTCGCCGATCCGCCTTATAATCTCCAGCTCGCCAATTCTCTGCTTCGCCCGGACCAGAGTCTCGTCGACGCGGTTGATAACGACTGGGACAAATTCGCCAGTTTCGCCGCCTATGACGCCTTCACGCGCGACTGGCTCAAAGAGGCGCGCAGACTGATGAAGCCCACGGCGACGATTTTCGTCATCGGCTCCTACCACAACATCTTCCGTGTCGGCGCGATCATGCAGGATCTGGGGTTCTGGATCCTGAACGACATCGTCTGGCGTAAAAACAATCCGATGCCGAACTTTCGCGGCCGGCGTTTCACGAACGCCCATGAGACGATGATCTGGGCGGCGCGCGACCAAAGGGCGAAGAATTACACCTTTAATTATGAGGCGCTGAAGGCGGCGAACGAAGACTGCCAGATGCGCTCCGACTGGCTGCTGCCGATCTGCGGCGGAACTGAGCGCCTCAAGGACGGGACCGGCCGCAAAACTCATCCGACTCAGAAGCCGGAAGCGTTGCTCGCGCGGGTCATTCTCGCCGCTTCGAAACCGGGCGATCTGGTGCTCGATCCCTTCTTCGGCACGGGGACGACCGGCGCCGTCGCCAAGCGCCTGGGCCGCGACTGGCTCGGCATCGAGCGCGACGGCGACTACCGGGCGGCGGCGCAGGCGCGCATCGCTGCGATCGAACCTTTGCCGCATGAGGCGGTGGCGGCCGCGCCGTCGAAGCGCGCCGAACCGCGCATCGCCTTCGCCAGTCTCGTCGAAGCCGGCCTAGTCGCGCCGGGCGCGACGCTCGTCGACGCCAAGCGACGCCATCGCGCTGTGGTGCGCGCCGACGGCGCGCTGTCGCTCTCCGGCATTGTCGGCTCGATTCACAAGACCGGGGCGCTCGCGCAAGGCCTGCCGGCCTGCAACGGCTGGAGCTTCTGGCATTACGAAGAAAAGGGCGCGCTCGCGCCGATCGATGATCTGCGCGCGCAGGCGCGCGAACGTCTCAAAGTGGCGGCGGAATAAAGCACCCTCTCCCAGAGAGAGGGTCGGACCGAAGGTCCGGGGCGAGGGACAACCACCCAGATTGCTTTTTTCCGGACTCAGGCGATCAGCGCGGCGAGCCCTCACCCGGCTCGCTTCACTCGCCACCCTCTCCCCATGGGAGAGGGTTAAGCGCTACGCCAAAAAACCTGCGTAAAATCCGACGAGCAGAACGACGCCAATGAAGGCGCGATAATAGACGAAGGGCCAGGCCGAAAAGCGCTCGAGAATCCGCAGCAGGCCCCAGATCGCGATAAAGGCGGAGATCGACGCGACGAACAGCCCGAGCGTCAGCACCGCCCAGCCGTGGAAATCGAGCTGCGCCTTATGAAGCTCCCACAATTCCTTCAAGCCCGCGAGCGCGATGGTCGGGATGCCGAGAAGAAACGAAAATCGAGCCGCCTCCTCTCGTTTCAAATCAAGAAAAAGCGCCGCCGTCAGAGTCGAGCCCGAGCGCGAGACGCCCGGAATGAGCGCGCCGACCTGCGCGAAGCCGACGATCATCGCGTCCTTCAGGCTGACGTGTTCGAGCGTGCGCTTGTGATTGCAATAGAGTTCGGCGATGGCGAGCAGCGCCGCCATCACGATCGACGAAATGCCGATCACCGGTAGCGTGCGCAACGGCGAGCCGCAGGTGTTGAGCGTATGCGACAGCGCGATGCCGGCGAGACCGATCGGGACGGTCGCGAGCGCGATCCAGACGACGAAGCGGAAGGTCCAGTCGTTGAAATCGCGCCGCGCCAACGCGCGAATTGAGCCCTCGGCGAGCGCCCGGATGTCGCTCCAGAAATAGCTGACCACCGCGGCGAGCGCCGCGAGCTGCATCGCGGCGGAGAAGGCCGAGCCAGGGTCCTTCCAGCCGAGCAGCGCCGGCACGATGCGCATATGCGCGGTCGAGGAGATCGGCAGAAGCTCGGTGATGCCCTGCACCACGCCCAGAATGGCGACTTTTATATAGCCGAGTTCGACGAAACCCGTGTCGAGCCCATTGGTGCAAGCGGTCGCCATGAAGGCCTCGTCTCCTTTGCGGCGCGCGACGAATCACGAAGGCGCCCAGCGTCCCCGACTTCTGTCAAACAAGGCGGTCGCGATCAAGGCGAGCGGAAGGCAAGCGGACGAAGGCTTCGGGCGCGTCACGCCCCGGCCGGCGGGCGGCGCCCGCCGAGTTCCCGTTAAGGTCCAGGCGTTTCGCGCGTGAGATCAGCGAAACAGCGCCGCGGTCTTGAGGATGGTCATCCACACGCCCCAGGCGAGTGGGACGCCGACCGAGGTCCAGGCGAGAAGGAGCCGCAGCCATCGGCCAAACGGCGAGCGCGGCCGGCGGAACCAGCCAGCGATTGAAGACGGGGGGAGGCGACGGCGCGTTCGCGAGACAGGAAATCGGCGCTGGCGCCGGATGCAATCGACATCAAACTTCCGAAGTTGGTTGAAATGCAAAATGCCGCGCGCGCATCAGGCGCCGGACCGTGCTGAAGGCGTCGAGCGGCGACTTGATGCGATCCAACATCAATTGGTCAACGACGGTGGAAGTCTTGCGACATGAAAATTTCCTAAGCGTTCGGTGGCGGAGACGGAGGCGGACAGAAATTTGCGGACGCGGTTCGTAAACCGGTTATTGCGCATCCATGCCGCTTGGCGCAGGCCTGGATTGCCTGGCCGCCGAAGTCGGGGTCTCTAAATCCGGACACGGTCATAGCCCGTCTGAGACGGCTTCTTCAAATCTCTCGCCAG
>JBFXJV010000385.1:0-3598 GCA_050174515.1 Methylocystis sp. | reverse complement strand
CGCCAGGCAGCGCCATGGACAGCGAAGGCTACATTCGGATCGGCTACGCCAATAACCGCGACGTGCTCGTGGAAGGTCTCGCGAGAACGTCGGAATTTCTGCGCTGCGTCTGAGGATAGAAGTTCAGCGCGTCTGCCCGGCGCCCGGATTTGTGCGGAACGCAAGCCGAGGACGCGCGTGCGCCGCCGATGGCCGCCCGTCCAACTGGAGAAGATGCGGGCTTGGCGCGCTCGACGTCCGAGGTATGATAGGATTCGAGTTGCGGCAACAAGTTACATTGAGCCGGTGACGGACTCACTGGAATCGAAAAGGCGCTGGTGTCTCAGTTTCAGATTCGGCTTGCGCCCCGTAGCAGTCGACTCGCCGAACGGACAATCAATGCCTTGAATTGACCCATCTCGGATTCTTCCTAACGTTTGCGTACCGGAGGATTGACAGCCCAAACGTTCGCATTAGCTCTTGTAATAACAGCTTCGCGCAAGCCCACGCTGGAAAAGCTCTGGCGCTTTCTAGCTCGAGGAGAAAAGCGCATGCTCTCCAACATGCTTCGGCGGGGTCTCCTCGGTATTTTCGCAATCATTTTGAGCGCGGGCGTCGCGTTTGCCCAAACGGTCTTACCTAGGCCAGAGCCTCCATTCAAAGGCGAGATTGGACGGACTGTGCAGGATTCTAAGCCCGATTTTCCCAAGGGTGTCGAAGCCCCGAAAGGCGCCCCTAACGTTCTCCTGATACTTACCGACGACGTTGGCTTCGGAGCGAGCAGCACATTCGGCGGCCCGATTCAAACGCCAACAATTCAACAACTCGCGAACAGCGGACTTCGCTACAATATGTTCCACACGACCGCGCTCTGCTCGCCGACCCGTGCGGCGCTGATCACGGGGCGGAACCACCACACAAACGCGAGCGGCGTTATCACTGAGTTCGCCACGGGTTACCCTGGCTATAACTCACTTATACCTCGAAGCTCAGGCTCCATCGGCAAAGGCCTCAGGGACAATGGATACAACACGGCATGGTTTGGCAAAATGCACAATGTGCCGGACTGGATGTCCAGTCAGACAGGCCCGTTCGATTTATGGCCGAGCGGCCTAGGTTTCGAATACTTTTACGGGTTCCTCGGAGGAGACAGCGATCAATGGCATCCGGCTCTTTATGAGAACACCCGGCCGATCGAACCCTATTTGGGAAATCCCAATTACATTCTCGACCATGACCTTGCGGATAAGGCAATCGACTGGGTGCGGATGCAGCACGCCCTCGCCCCGAACAAGCCCTGGTTCCTCTACTACGCGACGGGCACGGCGCATGCGCCCCATCACGCCCCGAAAGAATGGATTGCGAAGTACAAGGGGCAGTTTGATCTAGGTTGGGACAAGGTGCGAGAAGAGACGCTCGCTCGGCAGATCAGCCTTGGCGTCGTTCCCGCAAACAGCAAGTTGACGAAACGGCCGGAACAGATACCCGCATGGGATTCGTTGTCGTCGGACCAGAAACGTCTCTACGCTCACATGATGGAAGTCTACGCGGGCGCCCTTTCCTATGCGGACAATCAGATTGGACGTTTGATCGATGAGCTGCGAGATTCCGGTCAGCTCGAAAACACTCTTGTGATTTTCATCGAGGGAGACAATGGCGCGAGCCCGGAAGGCACACTGCAAGGCACAACAAACGAAGTTGCGACGGCGGCCAACGGCGTAACGGAAAGCTTGCCTTATCTTCTCTCAATGATGGACAAGTTGGGCGGCCCTCTGACCTATAACCATTATCCGGTTGGCTGGGCGCATGCGATGGACTCGCCGATGCAATGGACAAAGCAAGTCGCTTCGCACTTTGGCGGCACGCGCAACGGCATGGTGATTTCGTGGCCCGCTCGGATCAAGGACAAGGGCGGTATTCGCTCTCAGTTCTCTCATGTCATCGACATTGTTCCGACGATTTACGAAGCCACGGGGCTGACCCCTCCAACTGTAATGGACGGGACCGACCAAAAGCCGCTGGAAGGCGTCAGCCTTGTTTATACTTTTGACAAAGCGAATGCGCCGACGCGCCATAGCACACAGTATTTTGAACTGGTCGGAAATCGGGCGATTTACAAAGATGGTTGGATGGCGAGCACTACGCCGCTGCGGCTGCCGTGGGTGACCACCGGCTATGAACCGAATCCTGATGACTTCAAGTGGGAACTGTACAACATCAACGAGGATTTCAGCCAAGCAAACAATCTTGCCGACAAAAATCCAGGTAAGCTCAAGGAGCTTCAAGACGCCTTCGATGTCGAGGCGAAGAAGTATAATGTTTACCCGCTCGACTCGAGCTTCGCGTCGAGGGCTGATCCAGCAATCAGGCCGAGCCTGACGCGAGGGCGTAACGAGTTCGAATACTATTCTGGAATGGTTCGCATCCCAGAAGGTTCGGCGCCAGACTTCAAGAACAAGTCGTGGACGATAGCCGCGGAGGTGACGATCCCGAACAAAGACGCGAACGGGGTGCTGGCGACAATTGGGGGCCGGTTCGGCGGCTGGGCGCTACTAATGAAAGATGGAAAACCTCAATTTGTGTACGCGCTCTCGAACCAACCCCAGCATAAGTTTCGCATCGCTTCTCGTCAGCGTGTTGCGGCGGGCGATCATGTCGTGCGCTTCAACTTCAAATACGACGGAGGCGGCATCGGCAAGGGTGCAACCGGCACTTTGTTTGTGGACGGGAAAAATGTGGCGCAGGGGCGGATTCCTCAGACCGTGGCGGTGCGTTTTTCGCTCGATGAAACCTTTGACGTCGGCCAGGACGCGGGAACTCCGGTAGCGGAGGAGTATGCGACCAAAATGCCGTTTCCTTTTACGGGAACGCTGAAAAAATTTGTTGTAGTCCTCGAACCGGAGAAACTGACGGAGGAAGAACGCAAGCGCCTTCTCGAAGAGGAAGCAAAAGCGTCGATGGCCGTTCATTAAATTGACATGTGATCTTCGCTGCGGCAGGCCGTCCGGTCTACCCCGCCCCTTCCAGCAGCCGCGCCGCTGCGGCGCGGGCTTCTTCGGTGATCGCGGCGCCTGACAGCATGCGGGCGATTTCCTCTCGCCGCTCGCCTTCCGCCAGCACCGCGACGCTGGTCGCGACGCGCTTTTCCTTGCCCACCTTCGCTGGCGCGCCCTTGCTGATCCGCAGATGCTGGCCGGCGCGGGCGGCGACCTGCGGCGCATGGGTGACGGCGAGCACCTGGGCGCGTTTGGCGAGACGCCCCAGCCTCTGACCGATGGCGTCGGCGACAGCGCCGCCGACGCCTGTGTCAATCTCGTCGAAAACCAGCGTCGGCGCCGAGCCGCGATCGGCGAGCACGACCTTTAAGGCCAGCATGAAGCGCGCGAGTTCGCCGCCAGACGCGACCTTGGTCAGCGACCCCGGACGCGACCCCGGATTGGTCTGCACCCAGAATTCGACTCGGTCGATTCCTTCCGGCCCGGCGGAGTGAGGATCGCTCGTCACCTGCGTCGAAAAATGCGCGCCCTCCAGCCGCAGCGGCTTCAATTCGGCGTCGACCAGCGCGTCGAGCCGTTGCGCCGCCTTTTGGCGCGCGCGCGAGAGCGCTAAGGCGGCTTCG
>JBFXJV010000384.1:0-3598 GCA_050174515.1 Methylocystis sp. | reverse complement strand
GGATCGAGCGTGCCGCGCATCAATCCGCATTCTTTCTGCAGCAGCAGCACTTCGAGCAGGTCGCTGACGGTCTCTGTGTGGCTGATGATGTAATGACGGATCGCCTCATCGCCATAGAGCCGGCGCATTTCAAGCGCGCGCTCCATGATCGTCAGTTCGCTCGTGGCGCGCTCGCTATATGTCGCGCCGGGCAGACGCACCGGCCGCGGGTCGCTGAGCAGCCGCATGAGCAATTGTTGTTTTTCAGCCTCAGGCAGCGCGGCATAATCGTCGACGATGCGGGCGACCTTGAGAAGTTCGGCGATCGTCTCCTCATGCCGATCCGAACTTTGTCGCAGATCGAGCGTCGCCAAGTGAAAGCCGAAGACTTCGACGGCGCGGATCAGCGGTTCAAGCCGCTGCGAGGCGATGACCTCGCTCTGATGAACCCGCAGCGATTCATCGATAGTGACGAGATCGGCGAGCAGCGCCCAGGAATTGGCGTAAGGTTCGCCCGGTGCGACGGCGTGGCGCGCCGCTTGGCCGCCGGTCAGCTTTTCCAAAGTGCCGGCGAGGCGGGAGTAGACGCCGATCAGCGCCCGGCGATAGGGTTCGTCGTCGCGATGCGGATTGTCGTCGCCGGAACGCGCGGCGAGCTCTTCGAGCGCCTTGGTGCAGCCGGCGTAGCGCCGTGAAATCGAAAGTTCGGCGCCAAGCTCATGCACTTCGACGAGATAAAAGCGCAGCGCGGTTTCGCATTGCATGCGAATCGCGGTCGTGAGCGACTCCGCCGTCACATTCGGATTGCCGTCGCGATCGCCGCCGACCCAGGCGCCCATGCGCAGGAAGGGCGGCACCCGCAGCCCTTCGAGTCGCTGTTCGATGTCGGCGTAAAGTCGCGGAATCTCGCGCAGGAAGGTGCTGCGATAATAGCTCAGCGTGTTCTCGATTTCGTCGCGCACCGTCAGTCGCGAATGACGCAGGAGTTCGGTCTGCCAAAGCTGCGATACGCGGGCGTGCAGCTGCATCTCATTTTGCGCGCGCTCGGCCTTGCCGCGCATATGTTCGCGCGCGGCAAGCAGTTTGAAGATCGCATGTTCGGCGTCGAGCAGGCTCTTGCGGCGCACTTCGGTGGGGTGCGCCGTCAGCACCGGCGAAATCCAGCCGTGCGCCAGCGCCTGAGCGATTTTGCCGGCCCCAACCGCGGCCTTACGCAGATGCGCGAAGGTCGCGGCGAGGCTTGGCGCGCCGGCAATGGCGCCCGAGCCGCTCGCCTGCGCGCGGGCGCGCTGCTGCAGCGGATGCAAATCTTCGGCGATATTGGCGAGATGCGAGAAATAGCTGAAGGCGCGGATCACGGTGCGCGCTTCTTCGGCGGTCAGCGCGCGCAGAAGCGCGTCGAGATTTCTGTCCGCCTCGGCGTCGCCGTTGCGGCTCGCGGCGACGGAGAGCCGCCTGATCGTCTCGATGCGATCGAAGGCGGCGGCGCCCTCATGTTCGCGCACCGCGTCGCCAAGCAGCCGCCCGAGAAGGCGAATGTCCTCGATAAGAGATTCGTCGCCCTTCGCGGAGTCGGGCTCGGCGCCCGCGGCGGGAGCGAGCGTGGCGGGCTTTTCCTGCGCCTGCGCTTCTAGCTGCATGCTGTCGCGACCTTTGAAACTATTCGCGCCTCTGCGCGCTTCCAGGGTACCTATAGCAGGCTTCGGACGCGTTTTCGATGTGGCGCTTGTTCGAGGCGGGCCGCCCGCGTATAGACTTCGGCGTCACGCCTCATCTCGGCGCTTCGCGCGCAAATGGTCAAGCGATGCTCGACATTACGGAAATAGCTATGTTCGCCGCGGTCGGCCTGGTCTTCGCCTTGGGCCTTATCGCGCTCTGCAGATGGTCGGGCGCGCCCGCGCAACGGATCGCCGCCTATGCGCTGATCGCGCTGTCCTTTCTATATGTCGGCTTCGCCTTTCGCGCCGAAGAGCCCGGTCCCTGGGTCGGATTCGAGATGACCGGCGTCGCCGTTTTCGGCACGCTTGCCGGCATGTCGATCATCGGTTCGCCCTGGTGGGTCGCCGCCGGCTTCGCGCTGCATCCGCTTTACGCGATCTACATCCACTATATCGGCGCCGGAGCTCTGTTCGCTCCCGCGCCCTTCGTGATCGCCAATGCGGCGTTCGACGTCGCGACGGCGCTCTTTGTCGTCTATGCCGCGTTGCGCGGCGCGAGCAAGAAGACGACGGCCGCCGCCACGCCGGCGACGCCGCAGCGCAAGCTCGCCGCGCGCTCCCAGCATCGCTCGCAGAGCCGCGACGCCGGAGGTCAAGCGTGAACGCCCCCGTCGACTTCGCGCTGCGCTACGACTGGCGCGTCGAAGAAATCGTCGTCCTCCATGATCAGCCGTTGCTCGACCTCGTGGCCCAGGCGAACGCCGTCCATCGCCGCTTTCACGACGTCACCGACGTGCAGAAAGCGGCGCTGCTGTCGATCAAGACCGGCGGCTGTCCGGAAGACTGCTCCTATTGCCCGCAATCGGCGCATCATCGCGAGGTGAAGCTCGACCGCGTCGATCTCATGGAGACGACGGAGGTGCTCGCCGCCGCGAGGACCGCGCGCGAGGCCGGCGCCGACCGTTTCTGCATGGGCGCAGCTTGGCGTTCAGCGCCTGAGGGTAAGCGTTTCGACGCCGTGCTCGACATGGTGCGCGGGGTGCGCGCGCTCGGCATGGAGGCCTGTGTCACGCTCGGCATGATCAATGAGTCGCAAGCCAAGCGCCTCGTCGACGCCGGGCTCACCGCCTATAACCACAATCTCGACACCGGCCCTGAATTCTATGGCGAGATCATCACCACCCGCACCTATCAGGACCGTCTCGACACCCTCAAAGCCGTGCGCGGCGCGGGTCTGGAAATGTGCTGCGGCGGCATCATCGGCATGGGCGAAAGCGTGCGCGACCGCGCCGGCATGCTGCAGACGCTCGCATCCTTCGATCCACATCCCGAAAGCGTGCCGATCAATGCGCTCGTCGCCGTCGAGGGCACGCCGCTCGCCGGGCGCGCGCGGATCGACCCGCTCGATCTCGTGCGGATGATCGCGACGGCGCGCATCGTCATGCCGAAGTCGCGTGTGCGGCTCTCCGCCGGCCGCTCGTCGCTGTCGCGCGAGGCGCAAATTCTCTGCCTCGTCGCCGGCGCCAATTCGATCTTCTACGGGGAGAAGCTGCTGACGACAGAGAATGCCGGCGTCAATGAGGACGATGCGCTGTTCGCCGCGCTCGCGCCGCGCGAAGCGCCTGCGCCGGCCGCCTCATAAGCGCTCTCATACGAATCGCCTGATCCGTTCGCTTGGCCTTGTCATTCCCGGCAGGCCGAAGGCCTGATGGGGAATCCAGAGCCGAACCAGGAGCGCTGAGTTTGCCCCGGATTCCCGATCGCGCTTCGCGCGTCGGGAATGACAGCCGAGCCGTTCAAACGCAAGTCGTATCAATCGGGCCGAAGATCAGTTCGAAATTTCTGCGCAAAGCGGCGTCGACGGCCTGCATGTCCGCCGTCACGCCAAGGTCTGCGACGCTGGTGACGCCGAGATGGGCTTCGCGCACGCCGCAGGGTGCGATTCCCGAAATATGCGTCAG
>JBFXJV010000383.1:0-3615 GCA_050174515.1 Methylocystis sp. | reverse complement strand
GACCCCTCTCCCCGCTGGCGGAGAGAGGTACGGTGAGGGGCCGGGGCAAGGAGCCGCGAATTGAAACGCCACATTTATTCCGCGCTCCTTAAAGCCAACTCCTTCGCCTCATCAAGGCCCAACGGCTCATGCGTCGCGGCGACGATCAGTCCGCCCCGCGCGCAATGTTCGCGCATGGCGGCGGCGAATTTTTCGCGCGAAGCGCGGTCGAGCGCCGTCAGCGGTTCATCGAGCAGCCACAGCGGCCTGAAGGCGACGAGGAGGCGGGCGAGCGCCGCGCGCCGCTTCTGGCCGGCGGACAGCGCCCCGACCGGCGCGCCGGCGATACGGCCAAGACCGACGACCGCGAGCGCGGCGTCAACCGAGCGGCTTCGCTGGTCGGGCGCTTGAGCAAGATAGCGCGACCAGAAATTGAGATTCTCCTCGACGGTCAGCGCCGCCTTCAGTCCGTCGCTATGCGCGAGATAATGCGCCTGCTGCGGCAGCTCGGCCTCGGGCGGCCCGCCAGCGAGCGCAACTGAGCCTCCCGCGCGCGGCAGTAGACCCGCCAGAGCCCGTAGCAGCGTCGATTTTCCCGCGCCATTGGGGCCCGTGACGACCAGCGCCTGTCCCGAGGAAAGCGAAAAGCTTAAGCGATCGAGAACAAGGCGTCCCCCGCGCGACACGCAAAGATTCTCGACGCAAAGACGCATTGCGCCATCGGCGGGCGGCTGAGCGGGCTGGTCATCGCGCGACATGCGCTTGGGGCATAGAGCTTTGCGATCGAATGCGCCAGCCTCGCAAGCCCCCTGCTCTCTCTCTGGTCCCGGCGACGCAGTTGGGTCCGGCGTTCGCTTAGCGGCCCGGCGGGCCGCCCGCTGGCGCAGACGGGGCGGGAATGATAAGCAGCCGGATGATGCCTTGGGCGCCTGGGGGTCCAAGCTATTCGCTCATCGCGCGCGGCGCGCCCGTTATTCAGGGACGGCGGAATAAGTGACGAAGCATAAGAGCCTGGAAGATTACGCGGCGCGGCGGTTCCGTTTCGCCGGCAACGCCTTGCTGGAGTTCAGCGATCCGTTTTTCGCCCAGATCGATCGGCTGCGGACCGAATTCGAAGCGCAGGGCAAGCATTTCGTCAGCTTCGCCAATTACGACTATCTCGGACTCGCGAATCACCCTCGGATTCGAGACGAGGCGAAGCGCGAGATCGATGGCATCGGCATTGGCGCTCTGGCCTCGCGCCTTGTCGGCGGCGAGCGCACGACCCATCGGCCGTTCGAGGCCGAGATCGCAGAATTCCTCGGCATGGAAGCCGCGCTGACGCTCGTCTCCGGCTATCTCTCCAATGTCACGACGATCGCGTGGCTGATGAGCGGCAAGCGCGACGCGATCTTCATCGACGAACTCGCCCACAACAGCATCGTCGCCGGCGCCGACGGCGCGCCGGCGCAAGTCGTCAAGTTCCGCCACAACGACTTTGATCACCTCGACCATCTGCTGGCGCGCCATCGCGAGGAATATCGCAACGTCCTGGTCGTGGTGGAAGGCGTCTACAGCATGGACGGCGACACCGCCGACCTGCCGCGGCTGCTGGAGATCAAGGACAAATATCGGGTTTGGCTCTTGGTCGACGAAGCGCATTCGCTCGGCGTTTTGGGTGAGACGGGGCGCGGCCTCGCTGAACATCAGGGCGTCGACCCCGCACGCATCGACCTCATCGTCGGCACCATGTCGAAGACTCTCGCCTCCTGCGGCGGCTACGTCTGCGGCAAGAAGCAGGTGATCGACTGGTTCCGCTACACGCTGCCGGGCTTCGTCTATAGCGTCGGCCTGTCGCCGGTGATTCTCGCCGCGGCGCGCACCGCGCTGCGGCTGATGCAGGAAGAGACCTGGCGCATCGCCAAACTCGCGAGCAACGCCGAGCTGTTCCGCACCGTCGCGCATGAAGCGGGCTTCTCCACCGGGCCGGCGATCGGCCGCGGCGTCGTGCCGATCCTGTTCGCGAGCGACATCGAAACGATGTGGGCGTCGCAGCATCTCCTTGAGAACGGCTATTACGTGCCGCCGGTCGTGCGCATCGGCGTCCCGAAGGACGGCCCGAGGCTGCGCTTCTTCTTCTCCGCCAATCACAGCGAGGCTGAGATTCGCGGCGTAATCCAGACGCTCCGCGACATGCCGCCGGTGACGGAAGAGGCGCATCAGATCGTCGCCGCGGCGATGGCGGGCGGCTGAGAATTCTCTCCGCGTCACTTTGACGCTTTCGATTGGGGCCGTTCGGCCGCTAGGACTTGCAACATGGCGCGGATCGAGATTCTTCCGGTTGACGGCCCGTTGCGCTTCGCGGCCTTTTGCAGACTGCCGCGGCTTCTCTATGCCGGCGCGCAGGGCTTCGCGCCGCCGCTCGACATCGAGCGCTGGAGCGTCTTCGCCCCTATGCTCAATCCCCATTACAAACTGGTCGAAGAGCAGAAATTTCTTGCCCGTCGCGACGGCCGATGGGTCGGGCGGATCATGGCGCAAATCTATAAGCCCTGGATCACGCCGGTCGGCGCCTCCAATGCGCAGTTCGGCGCCCTCGACGCCGTCGACGACTTCGACGTGGTGCGCGCGCTGACCGAGGCCGCCGAGGATTGGCTGCGCGCCAAGGGCGCCGAGCGGATCAACGGGCCTTTCTCGCCGTCGGTCAACAAGGAGTGCGGCCTGCTCGTCGACGGCTTTGACGCGACGCCGATGTTTTTCATGCCCTGGCATCCGCCCTATCTGTCGCGCCACATCGAGGCGCTGGGCTATGAGAAGGCGCAGGACCTTTTGTCCTATCGCTTCGAAATCTCAAGCAAAGACATCGAGCAGCCGGCGCGCATTTCGACGCGCCGCGAATGGCGCGATCGCTTAAAGCTCCGGCCGTTGAACATGAAAGCTTTGAAGAAGGGCGAAACTGCTCTGATGGCCGAATTGTTCAACGACGGCTGGAGCGGCAATTGGGGCTTCGTGCCCTTCACCAAGGAAGAATTCGATTCCGACGCCGACGCACTGCAATATCTTGTGACCGAGGATTTCGGCATCGTCGTTGAGCTTGACGGGGCGCCGCAGTCTTTCGCGATCGCGCTTCCCAATCTCAACGAGATTCTCGCCGATCTCAACGGCCGCCTGCTGCCCTTCGGCTGGCTGCGCGCATTTCAGCGATTCCGCTCGCATCAGTTCAAATCAGCGCGGCTGCTGTTGCTCGGCACGCGCAAGGCGTTGCAAAAAAGCGCGACCGGCGGCGCGATTTTTCTTGCGCTGATCGAGGAGATGCGGCGGCGCTATGCGAAGGTCGCCGTTCCGCATCTTGAAGCCGGCTGGGTGTTGGAATGCAACGCCGACATGCGCCGGCCGATTGAAATGTTCGGCGGCAAGGTCGACAAGATTCATCGCATCTATGAAAAGCGCCTCGCCGTCGGCGGCGGCGGCGAGGCCATGCGTATGCGCGACGGCGTCAGGGCGACTCAGCTACAGGATGCAACGTCATGAACGGCATATCGGTCACGGCCAATGGCGCCGACCGCTCACATGTCGAGCGGCGCAAGCTGATCCTTGAGAAATATCCGCAGGTGCGCGAACTGTTCGGCAAGGACCCCCTGACCTTCAAGATCACGG
>JBFXJV010000382.1:0-3637 GCA_050174515.1 Methylocystis sp. | reverse complement strand
GATGCGATGACCAAACTGGCGCCCGAAAATTCGCGCTTCGCCGAGATCGACACATGGGTGTTCGATCTCGACAATACGCTCTATCCGCAGACCGCCGATCTCTGGCCGAAGATCGACGCGCGCATCACGCTTTTCATGATGCGGCTTTTCGGCCTCGACGCGATTTCGCTGCGCGCGCTGCAAAAGCATTATTATCGCCAATATGGCACGACGCTGCGCGGGCTGATGACCGAGCACGGGATCGACGCCGAAGCCTATCTTTCCTACGTGCATGACATCGACCGCTCGTCGCTGGCGCATAACCATTCGCTCGCCGAGGCGATCGCCGCGCTGCCCGGACGCAAGCTGATCCTCACCAATGGTTCGCGCCACCACGCGATCGAAACCGCAAAGCAACTCGGCATCGATCACGTCTTCGAAGATATTTTCGACATCATCGCCGCCGATTTCATCGCCAAGCCTGACGAAGGCGCCTATATGCGCTTTTTCGAGAAGCTGAAGATCGAACCCAAGCGCGCCACGATATTCGAAGATATCGATCGCAATCTCGTCGTGCCGCATGCGCGCGGCATGACGACGGTGCTGGTGCTGCCGTCCCACGACAACGGCCCCGAGCGCGAAGCCTGGGAAATCGCCACCGGCGACGAGCCGCATGTTGATTTCGTCACCGACGATCTCGTCGGGTTTTTGGAAGGGTTGAGCGGCGCTTAAGCCGGAAACGGCCCCATCAAAATCAAATCGGTGTCTTGCGGCTTGGCGCCTGCGGCGGTCAGCATCGCGTGAACCTGACCCCTGTGGTGGGTTTGATGATTGAAAATATGGCTGACGACAAGCCATTTCGGCCTCGTGATCTCTGCTTGGATAATTCCCGAGCGCCAGACGAGATCGCCGATGAGCCATTCGTCAGTCACTTCGTCGGCCCAAACGATCAGCCGTTCGTCGCATGCGGTTCTATCCCGTTTCAATGTCCCCCAATCGTCGCGATAGGAAACCGACTGCTCAAGAGGGATGGAGGGCGCCGGCGCGTCGGCAATCCGGCTGAGCCACATGTGATCCGCCCAGAGGAGATGGCTGAGAGTCGCATGAATGGATTTGAAGAAAGCGCCACGGTCCTTGCGCCGGTCATCGTCCGACAAACTGTCGGCGGCGGCATAGAGGCCGGCGTTCTGCCAGCGGTTGTAGCGCGCCATGGTCTGCGCAAATGTCGAGCAGATCATCTGATTGATTTGCCTTTTTGGAAGCTTATTGCAGCAACGTCCGCGCCTTCGCCAGCGCCTGCGCCACTTCAGCCTTTGTCGCTGCGCCTTTCTTCTTCGCCTTGCGCGCGCGCCAGTCGAGGCTCTTCAGCTGATCGGCCAGCGCGGCCGAGGGCTTCGCGTCCGCGAGCGGGACTTCGAACGGATAGTCCTTGATCTTCGTCGTCATCGGGCAGCACAACATCAGCCCGGTCTTGCCGTTATAGGTCTTGGGACTGAGCACCAGCGCAGGACGATGGCCCTTCTGCTCATGGCCCGCCTGCGGATCGAAACTAAGCCAGACGATGTCGCCGCGCTCGGGCACGTAAGCCATCAGAGCGCCTCGCGGCCGACGGGCGCGCCGAAGTCTTCCTCCTCATGCAGATTATCGCGCGTGACGTCTGCGAGCAGCGCGTCGAGCGTGAATTCCGGCGTTGCTAGAGGCTCGATCACCACGCGCCCTTGTTCGACGCGAACGTCGACCGGCTGGTCGATTTCAAGCCGCGCTTCCTCCATCACAGCAGCGGGCAGGCGCACGGCGGCTGAGTTTCCCCATTTTTTTACGGTCGCGCGCATGACGCTCTCCAAGTGGCAGGCCGTAAGTGGCAGGCCGTCATTGCGGGCGAAGCGAAGCAATCCAGAGTCCTCTGGATCGCTTCGTTGCTGCGCTCCTCGCGATGACGACAGGCGTATCTACATCGTAGAAACATGGAGTGCGCCATTCGTCGCGTCAACGCCATTCTCCGGGTTGTTCCGCCGTCTCTTGTTGACTCCCCTCGCCAGACTCCTACAACCGCGCCAGCCTTACACGCATCTTTTCGGGAATTTCATGCCGCACACCGGACTTGAGACGCTCATCACCGCCGCCTTCGAGGATCGCGCCAATATCACTGCGGAGACTCAGGGCGACATTCGCCGCGCCGTCGACGGCGCCCTGCGTTTGCTCGACGCCGGCAAGCTGCGCGTCGCCGAAAAAATCGAAGGCAAGGAAGGCGTAGAGAGCTGGAAGGTCAACCAGTGGCTCAAAAAAGCCGTGCTGCTCTCCTTCCGGTTAAACGACATGACGGTGATCGCGGGCGGGCCGGGCGGCGCGACCTGGTGGGACAAGGTCCCCTCCAAATTCGTCGGCTGGGGCGCGAGCGAGCATACGGCGGCGGGCTTTCGCTCCGTGCCGGGCGCGATCGTGCGCCACTCGGCCTATGTCGCGCCGGGCGCGATCCTGATGCCTTCCTTCGTCAATCTCGGCGCCTATGTCGACAGCGGCACGATGGTCGACACCTGGGTGACCGTCGGCTCTTGCGCGCAGATCGGCAAGAATGTGCATCTTTCCGGCGGCGTCGGCATCGGCGGCGTGCTGGAGCCGCTGCAGGCCAATCCCACGATCATCGAGGATGATTGCTTCATCGGCGCGCGCTCCGAGGTTGTCGAGGGCGTCGTCGTCGGCAAGGGCTCGGTCCTGTCGATGGGCGTGTTCATCGGCGCCTCGACCAAGATCGTCGACCGTGTGACAGGCAAGGTCCACGTCGGCTATGTGCCGCCCTATTCGGTGGTCGTTTCCGGTAGCATGCCCGGCAAGTCCTTGCCGGACGGCGCGCCCGGCCCGTCGCTCTATTGCGCAGTAATCGTTAAAACGGTCGACGCGCAGACGCGCAGCAAGACCGGCATCAATGAGCTGCTGAGGGATTGATGGACGCCGCGCGCCTGCGCCTTCTCTACCAGACCGAACAGGGCCGGATCGATCGCGCGACCTGGCGGCGCGGCGCGGGCGCGCTTCTCGCGGCGCTCGCGCCTCTGACGCTGATCTGGTTCGCGCTTCAGCCCTATTCGGCCCATGATCTGGCGACGACGCCCTTCTTCGCGCCGATGACCATTCTCGCCTACGCCTATGTCATCTTCTACGCCTTCGCCGTCATGCTCGCCGTAGTGAGCTTCATCAATCTCTCGGCCAAGCGCTTTCGCGACCGCGGTCTTTCTCCGCCGCTCGGCCTCGCGAGCCTCGCGCCGCTGCTGGCGCTCATCGCCGGCGCCGTGCACTTTTGGCAGCCGCGCGCCGCCGAAGTCATGTCGCGCTGGTATGTCTGGGGCGTCGACGCGCTCTTTGTCGCCGCCACGCTCTGGACTATTTATGAATTGGGCTGGCGGGAGGATGATCCCGCTAGGCGCTGATGATGAAAAGCTGGCCGCCGTTTTGAACGGTCGAAAGTCAATCTCCGAAGGGACGCCGCCGAACGACCGAGTTCGCTTGACAAGGCGGTGGAGCCGACCGATTTTTCCTTCATGACCGCCCCCATCAAAATCGACGCGCGCTGGGATGATGAAGCCCATGTCTGGATTGCGACGAGCAGTGACGCTCCGGGACTGGTCGTAGAGGCTCCGTCATGGCAGTTGATGATCGACGAAGT
>JBFXJV010000381.1:0-3649 GCA_050174515.1 Methylocystis sp. | reverse complement strand
GATTCTTACGGCTCTCGGAGCCTGCCCCAAAAAAGTCAGCAAGTCTGCGACGATGCAGGCGGCTTTGACGGACCCAAAAGATGATTTGCGCTTAGCCTAGGCGGCACTTAGGAATAGCGCTTCGTTGGCGAGCTTTCGCGACGCCGCTAAGAAGGAACCGCCACGTCTTGACGAATTCGATAGTTCTCGGAACAGGGTCCTATGCGCCGCAGCGCGTCATCTCCAACGCCGACCTTGAGAAAATCGTCAGGACGAACGACGAATGGATCGTCAGCCGCACCGGGATCAAGGAGCGCCGGGTGGCTGCTGACGATGAGGCGACATCGGATCTGGCGGCCGCCGCCGCTGACGAGGCGCTGAAATTTGCGGGCGTGAAGCCTGACGACGTCGACATGCTCATCGTATGCACGGTGACAGGCGATACGCCGACGCCGTCCTGCGCGTCTTTTGTCCAGGCTCGGCTTGGCGCGAGGAACGCTTTCGCCTTTGACGTCGGCGCCGCCTGCGCCGGTTCGCTCTACGGACTGTCCATCGCCGATCAATTTATCAAAAGCGGCAAGGCGAAGCGCGCGCTGGTGATCGGCGCCGAGACCTTGAGCCGTTTCGTCGACTGGACGAACCGCGAGACCTGCGTGCTGTTCGGCGACGCCGCCGGCGCAATCCTGCTCGGCGCGAGCGAAGAGCAGGGACGCGGCGTGCTTGCCGCGAGCTTGCGCACCGATGGGTCCATGACCGGAATCCTTGGCATCTACGGGGGCGGCAGCCGACGTCCGCCATCGCCCGAAATGCTGGAAGAAAAGGCCGGGAAAATTAAAATGCGCGGCCGCGAGGTCTATAAGGTCGCGACGCGACTGTTGCCCGAAGTGGTCGGCGACACGCTCAAAGCCGCCGGTCTGACGCCGACGGACATCAACCATGTCATCGCCCATCAGGCCAATAAGCGGATCATCGAATCCGCGATGCAACATCTCGGCGTGCCGCTCGAGAAATGCTGGATCAACATCGACCGTTACGGCAACACGTCGAGCGCCTCGATGCCGATCACGCTCGACGAGGCGAACCGCGCCGGGCGGCTGAAAAAAGGCGACGTCATTGCCATGATGGCGATCGGCGCGGGCATGACCTGGGGCGGCGCGGTCCTGCGCTGGTAGACCCTCAGCTCCGAACGCCGGCGCCAAATGAGCGCCGAGTTCCGCATAACTATCTGAAATTTATAAAAATCATTTGCATATGCGCGATTCCGCACAGGGCTCGCCGTTGCGACTTGCTGATAATATTTATGTATGCTATCGAATTTATAGACTATAGGAGCACGAGATGGCGATCGGTGGGCGTTTGGAAAAGCGCGTGGGCGCTCGAATTGCGGTGGGGTTGCTCGCGCTCGCTGTGCCGGGAAGCGCCGCCTCCCAGGCGGGCCAGACATTCTTGAATGTCTCCTACGATCCCACGCGCGAACTCTATAAGTCGATCAATCCGGCCTTTGCGGCCGATTGGAAAGCCAAGACCGGCGAAACGATCGAATTCCTGGCTTCGCATGGTGGGTCCGGCGCACAGGCGCGCGCCGTGATCGAGGGGCTTGACGCCGATGTCGTGACGCTGGCGCTCGCCGCTGACATTGACGCCATCGCCACGAAGAGCGGCAAGATCCCCGTCGACTGGCAGAAGCGCCTGCCCAACAATTCCTCGCCCTATACGTCGACGATCGTGTTTCTCGTCCGCAAGGGCAATCCGAAGGCCGTCAAGGACTGGGACGATTTGGCTAAACCGGGCGTCGCCATTATCACGCCCAACCCCAAGACGTCTGGCGGCGCGCGCTGGAATTATCTCGCGGCCTGGGGCTACGGGCTGAAAAAATTCGGCGGCGACGAGGCGAAGACCAAAGACTTCGTCAAGGCCATTTACAAGAACGCGCCGGTGCTGGACACGGGCGCGCGCGGCTCGACGATCACCTTCGCCCGGCGCGGCATCGGCGACGTGCTGCTCGCTTGGGAGAACGAGGCCTTCCTGGCGCTCAAGGAATTTGGCGCCGACAAGTTTGAGATCGTGACGCCGCAGCAATCAATTTTGGCCGAGCCGCCGGTCGCCGTCGTCGACGCCAACGCCGACGCCAAGGGCAATAGACAGCTCGCGGAAGCCTATCTCGACTTTCTCTACTCTCCGCCGGCGCAGGCGATTATCGCGCGCAATTTCTATCGCCCTGTCCATCCCGAATATGCGGCGAAGAAAGATATCAAGAAATTCGCCAAGATCCATTTCATCACCGTGGACAAAACATTCGGCGGCTGGACCGCCGCGCAAAAGAAGCACTTCGCCGACGGCGGCGTTTTCGACGACATCCAGAAACAAGAGCTGACAAGGTGACCTCCCCAAGTCGTGTCGGCAAACACGCTCGGCGCTTCACGGCGCCGGGCGTTATTCCCGGCTTCGGCCTGACCTTCGGCTACACGCTGATTTATCTTGGCCTGATCGTCCTGTTTCCGCTCGCCACGCTCGTGTGGCAGTCGTCGGAACTAGGCTTCGCGGGACTTTACGCGATCGCCTCCGAGCCGCGCGTCGCAGCCGCGTTGCGCACGACGTTCTTCATTTCCTTCGCGGCCGCGCTCGTAGATCTTTTCTTTGGCCTCATCGTCGCCTGGGCGCTCACGCGATATGAGTTCGCCGGGCGTCGCCTGCTTGACGCAGTCGTCGATCTGCCTTTCGCGTTGCCGACCGCCGTCGCCGGCATTTCGCTGGCGGCTCTTTACGCCCCGAATGGCTGGTTCGGCGCGCCGCTCGCCGACTACGACATCAAGATCGCCTTCACCCGCTGGGGCATTCTGGTCGCGCTCGTCTTCATCGGATTGCCCTTCGTGGTGCGCACTGTGCAGCCGATTGTTTCGGAGCTTGAAGTCGAATTGGAGGAGGCTTCCGCCACTCTCGGCGCTGGCCGGCTGCAAACCGTGCTGCATGTGATGCTGCCGCCTCTGGCGCCGGCGTTGTTGACCGGTTTCGCGCTAGCCTTCGCCAGATCGGTCGGCGAATACGGCTCCGTCATCTTCATCGCCGGCAATATCGCTTATCTGTCCGAGATCGCGCCCCTGCTGATCGTTGTTGAGCTCGAGCAATATGATTTCGCCGGCGCGACCGGCATCGCCACGATCATGCTGGCGATTTCCTTCTCCGCGCTGCTTCTCATCAATCTGGCGCAAGCCTGGAGCGGTAGAAGGTTTGGCCATGTCTGACATTGCGATCGCGCCCGCGGCTCGCGCCAAATATCGGCCCGTCACGGAGGACTCGCCGCTTGCGCGCCATGCGCTCATCGCGATGGCCGTGCTGTTTTTGTCTCTTTTCCTCTTAGCGCCGCTTGCCGTCGTCTTCATCGAAGCGCTCAGTAAAGGACTTGAACCCTTTCTTGCGGCGTTCCGCGATCCGGATGCGCTGGCCGCCATCCGCCTGACCCTCCTGGTCGCGGCGCTCGCGACGCCCGCCAATCTCGTATTTGGGCTTGCCGCCTCCTGGTCGATCGCCAAGTTTTCCTTTCCGGGCAAGAGCATTCTCGTCACGCTGATCGATTTGCCCTTCTCGGTATCGCCGGTCGTCGCCGGCCTCGGCTTTGTGCGGGTGTGGGGAGGTCAGGGCCTGCGCGGCCCAGGGCTTGCCGATCTCGGCG
>JBFXJV010000380.1:0-3652 GCA_050174515.1 Methylocystis sp. | reverse complement strand
GAAGGCGGCGTTGCCATCAATTTCAATCAGCCGTTCAACAAGCTCAACTGGGGCCATCTCTATACGGACCGCGCCAACTGGCCGACTTTCAACGGCGCCGTGTTGACTGTCCAGCGCCCGCTCGATCCCAAGGCCGAAGGCTATGATTTCGGCTTCAAGTTCCAGGGCATGCTCGGCGAAGACATGCGCTACAATCATTATCTCGGCGTTCTCGACTACGCGATCCACTCGCGCACGCAGGTCGGACCGATCGAGGCCAACCTGCTGGCGCATCTGCCTTGGGTGACGCCAATCACGCAGGGCGGAATTGACATCAAGGTTGGCATGTTCCCAACCTACAACGGCGCCGAACTCATCTACGCCAAGGACAATCTTTTCTACAGCCACTCCTATATCTTCAACTTCGGGCCCTTCATTCACACGGGCGCGATGGTCACCTCGCATGTCAATAGCTGGCTCGATGTGTATACGGGCGTAACCGCCGGCGTGAACACGACGATTGGCTGGCCCGGCGACAATAACGCCTCTCCCTCGTTCCATGGCGGCTTCGGGCTCAACCTGCTCGATGGCGATCTGACGGTCATGGCCATCGTCCACCATGGTCCCGAAAATCCGAAGCAGCTCGATCCGCTGGGCGTCGGCTGGACAAACACGCCGCTCGCTTGCGTGTGTAACCCGAACACCGCGAACCGCACCTTCACCAATCTGACGACGACATGGAAGGCGACCGAAAATCTCACCTTCATCACCGACATCGCCTATAACCGCGAAAGCGCCTGGAACCCGATCTCCCTCACCGGCTTGCCAGACCAGGTCATCGCCGACCTTGACGGCAATTTCGGCACGAACCTGGCGGGTTTCCCCTATAAGCCGCAAGGGGCCGACGCTTACGCCATCGCGCAATATATCTCCTATAAGGTCAATGACCTGTTCACGGTGAATGGGCGCGCTGAATATTACCGGGACAATAAGAACTTCTTCGTCGCGGCCTTTCCCGGCTATTTTGACGCCGCGAACACGTTCCACGGCTTTCCCTGCCCATCCTGCATCTTCCAGCCGGGCGGCGTCGGCACAAGCTATCTGGGACTCACCGCCGGCGTGACGATTACGCCGGAGATTCCGGAAATGCCCTATGTCACGGGGCTGATCCTTCGTCCGGAGTTTCGCTGGGATACGTCGCTTACCGGCGCCACCCCCTTCTTCAGAAACAACGGCAACGGCCTCAGCAAGTCGCAGGGCATGTTCAACGTGGACGTGATCGTGCCTTTCACGCTCCTTTAAGACCAGTTCCCAAGCGCGTCGAAAAGCCGTCCGGTTCGCCGGGCGGCTTTTTTATTGCGGTTGTTCCTCGTCGGCGTGACTGCGCGGCCGATCGCGTATCAGAATTTCGACGTCAGCGTCCTTCGTCGACTGAACGCGGAAGGTTCCCTGATAGGTTTTGCCCTCGTGGCGCGCGATGGCGACATATTCGCCTTCCGCCAGAACGAGCGAAGGGAAGGCGCCGATCAATTCGCGGATGACGTCGCCGCCTGGGGTCAGCACGGAAAAGCTCGTGTTGGCCAGCGCCTCGCCGCCGGGCTGCTTGACGAGCTTCAAGGTTATTGTCGCCGCGCGATGCCGCAGCGTCGCTTCGACGAGCTTGCCCGCGGGGATTTTCAAATCCGCCGTCACGACGGAATTGGTTTCATTGGCCCCGCCCTGGGCTCCCTGACCTGTATCGAGCAATTTCGACACGACGTGATAGGCGCCTTCCGGAAGGCCGATCATCTCATCGGCCTTGGCGTTGGAGAGAATGAGTTTGGCTTCGGAATTGCCGCGTTCGGGAACATAGATCGAAATCGACAGCCGCTGCGCCGGAACTTGCGTGTCGCCCAGCTTGTCGATGAGCCTGAGCGCGCCCGCGTTCAGCGTGATCCGCTCGGAAACATTGCCGCCTTCCAGGGCGACGCGGCGCGTGACGCCCGCAAGACCATAGGCGGCGTGAACGATGTAGGACCCATCGGGAAGGGCAAGAGCCGGGGACGCCTCCTCGGATTGCGCCACAAGCTTATGCGAGCCGTCCGGCTGGGCGCTTTCCTCGAAGATGCGCCACACCAGACCGGACCGGACCGGCTGCGGACTATTGGCGGCCAGCGTCGCGCTCAGCCGCAGCGTCGACAGTCTCTCGGCCGGCGCCGCCGGTTCAGCCGATTCTGCGGCTCCATGCGGCGGGTGGGGATGATGGGGCGCCTGCTGCTGCGCCTGCGCCGGCTGGGAAAGAACCGCCGCGCCGGCCAGCGCCGCTGCTAGCGCGCCCGATCGGACCTTGCTCATCGGCCTGTCTATGCCGGCGAATCTGAGTTTTGTCGATTCCCGTCCGTCGCAAAGACAGCGTGGATGGCCGCGACCTGTCCCGGACAAAGCGCCATCGCGCCGGTAAAGCCGTCACGGCGCGCCGCCGCATAGGCCGGTTCTTCCCCGGTTCGGACCGTCGGCGCAAGGGCTGGAACGCCGGCCGAGGCCGCCGCCAGCACGACGGCCGCGCGCGCCAAATCGATGGCGGCCCCGACGCGCTCAGGCAGCGCGAGCGCGGCGCAAAGCCCGGCCTCGTCGAAGGCCAGCGCGGCGAGACGCCGCGACGCGCCAGCAAAGCTCGGCAGCGCCAGAACGCCGGCAGGATCGCCGCCGACAAAGGCGCCGATCCCGGTCGCGCCGTCGGCGAGGCCGGCCTGCGCCTCGCGCACGGCAAGCTTGACCGCCAGGCGCTGCAGGCCGGCGGCGCCGTCGCAGGCGGGCAGAAAGACGCCGTCCGGTCCGGGACCGAACAGCGCGTCGAGGTCGGCCTCGACAAGATCGCTGTCAAGAGGCGCGAGTTCGACGAAGAGCCTCGGCGCGCCGCGCTTCTTTCGCGCTTCGCTGATAAGCGCACAGGCGCGCGCGCGGGCGTCGCGCCGGGCGTCGTCCTCCGCGCAGGGGCCAAGCCGCAACAGCAGCGCCTCGGCGCCGCTATCAAGCGCCGCGGCGAACTCCTCGTCACCAACTCTTGGGCCAAGGATCAAACAGGCGCGCATAGAATCAAACTTGGCGTCAGGTCAGGGAAGCTCCGCCCGACTTCTACCACGCTCCGGCAGCGGCCGCTGATCACTCCGCCGCCTCGCACGCCTCCAGCACGAAGCGGGTCAGCTCATCCGCCGAGGCATAGCTGATCCATTTCCCCGAGGGATAGGCGACGGCGACCGGGCCGTGCTCGCATTGGCCGAGGCAACCCGATTGCGACAGGCGCACGCCGTCGCGCTTGGCGAAGGGCAGCGCCTTCATCGCCTCCTTCGCCTTGGCGAGCGCCTCCTTGGCGCCGTGATCCTCGCAGGCCGGCTTGCCGTCGCGCTTGTTGACGCAGACGAAGATGTGCTTCCTGAAGGGTTTGATCGCTGATTCTGGCATTCAATATCCGAATTGTTCGCGCAGGATCCGTTCTTCCAGCGAATGGCCGGGGTCGTGAAGCAGGATCAGCGTCGTCGCGTGGTCCATCTCGACGTCCACATAAGCGAGATCGCGGAATTCGTCATGGTCGGCGACGACCGAGACCGGGCGCTTGGCCGCCTCCAGCACTTCGATCCGCACCTTGGCGGCGTCCGGCAGCAGCGCCCCATGCCAGCGGCGCGGGCGAAAGGCC
>JBFXJV010000379.1:0-3654 GCA_050174515.1 Methylocystis sp. | reverse complement strand
TCGCAGACCCAGCTCAGCGTGCCGCAACAATTCCAATAACACCCTCGCCACACAATACCCCTTGGTATAGAGCAATACAATCTATCGAATAGCCAATACAACTATTCTGGGTGGGTAAAGGACTGCCTAGTCAGGTTGGCAATGAAGTGTGTGCAAACCCGCCATGACAATGAAATCTAACAAAAAACCAATTGCTTGCTTCGAAGTGGCGCCATTGACGGCGATTTTTTGGTGCAAACGTGGCCATTTCGGCGCTGTCCCCGCCAGACGGACAGAGGGGGTTTTCCCGCGCGCGAAGGCTTACGGTTCGATCAACGCGTTGCGCAGGTCCGTGGCCTTTGCGTCGCGCTCGCCAAGAGGCGCAACGCCGAAGCGCAGTTCGATCGTGCGCAGAATTGACAAGGTGTCATAGACGGTCTTGTCGACGAAGCCTTTCTTGGCGAAAGGCGAGATGATCAGCGTCGGGACGCGGGTTCCAGGGCCATAGTCATCTCGATGCGGCGGCTTAACATGATCCCAGAAGCCGCCGTTCTCATCCGCCGTGACGACGATCAGCATGTCGGCCCAATTGGGACTCTTGCGCAGCCTTTCGATCACCGCGGCGACATGCGCGTCGCCAGCGGCGAGATCGGAATAGTTGGGGTGGCCGTTGAACACGCCAAGCGGCTTGTAAGAGCTCACCTGTGGCAGATCGCCATCGTCGACGGCTTTGTAGAAGTCGTCGGCGTCCTTGAGGTTCTTGCGGCCGTCTTGGCCTTCCGCGTAATTGGCGAAATAGGCGAACGGCTGATGGTGAGTTTGAAAAAAGTCGGGTTTGCCTTCGCCATAAGGCTTGAGGTGCCCCTCGACGACATCGCGCCAGCCGCCCGCGTACCAGGCCCAAGTGACGCCTTTCTCGGTCAGGCGATCGCCGATCGTCGGCATATGCAAAGGCGGAAGCCGCTCCTGCGCTTGCGTCTTGTCGTGCTTGGACACCGGATTTGCCGGCTGCAACGTTCCGATCGCCTCCAGTTTCGTGGTCAGCGGCGCAAGGTTCTTATGGCGCGGCGGTCCGTCAAGCACGCTTCGCGGCGAATCCATTTGACGATCGCGAGTGGCGAGGTCCGCCCCCTCGGCGTCCTTGATGGTCGCGAGCTTTGGCTCAAATTTCTTTCTCGTTGACGCAACCGGATTGTCGAATATCGGCGCGCAACCGCAGATAAGAAAGAAGTGGTTGAGCATCGAGCCGCCGAAGGCGGCATGAAAGAAATGATCGGCGAGCGTGAACTCCTTCGCCAGGGCCCATTGTTTCAGCTGCGAACCGTCGTAATAGCCCATGACGAGCGCGCCGGCGTTCGAGGCCTCGACGAAACGGTCCATTTTCCCGCCGTCGATCTGCTCCTGCTCGAGATAGAAATCATGCACCGGGTCCATGGTGTGACCATCGATGTCGACATAAGGCTCGAGGCGAAATGGCGCATTGGGCAGGCGACGCGGGAATCGATCGTCCCATCGCGGACGCGGCAGAGCGGCGAGCGGGCGGCCATCGAAATCCACTTGCGGCGGGTGTACGGCCGAATTGACGCCCTCCGCGCCGGGAAACAGCCCGAACACATGGTCGAAGCTGCGGTTCTCAGTGTAAATGACGACGATATGGCCGATGCGCGCGAACGGGTTCGGCTGTTCCTGCGCGGCGAGCGGCGCGCATGTCGCCGCCGCCCAGATCGCCAGCGAAATAAGAGCGCGCTTGACGACTTTCATTTGCCGGCGTTCCTCCCGCAGCTTTCGCGCAGCGCCGGTCTTTAGCGAACCGCCAACCCAGAATTGTGACAAGCGCGAGCGCAAGCGCCGATCGACCGGCGTCGGCGCTCGCCTTTCACAATTCTCGGACTGCGAGCTTCGAGCTTCCGTCCTACTGCGGCAGCGGCGTATTTTGAGAGCGCGGCGGCAGCACGGGATAGACGATTTTCGGCTGGTCGCCGTTCAACGTCCCGAGGAAAGCCACGATCGCCTTCACTTCCTGATCGGAGAGAGAGACTCCGAGCTGATCTTTCGCCATGAGGTCGACCGCTTCTTCGAGCGTCCAGACTGAGCCCGTGTGGAAGTAAGGCGCGCGCAGTGCGACATTGCGCAGCGGCGCCGAGCGGAAGACAAATTCATCCGCCGCGTCCTTCGTCACCTTGGCGCGGCCCTTATCCGCGACAGGCAGAATCTCGACGCTCGGCTTTTGAACGACGCCGAAGGGGAAATAGCCGCCGCCGCCGATATTGACGCCGTCGTGACACCCGGCGCACCCTTTGTCGAGAAAGAGGCGCAGGCCTTTTTTCTCCACATCGTTCAGAGCGCTGACGTCGCCCTTCAGGAATTTGTCAAAACGCGAATTGGGCGTCGTCAGCGTCGCCTCGAAAGCCTCGATGGCCTTCGCCATATTGTCGAAGCTGACCGGCTTGGGGTCGGAGGGAAAGGCCGCTTTGAACTCCGAGACATAGGCGGGCATGCTGTTGAGCGTCTTCTCGACCTGCGCCGGCGTGTTGTTCATTTCCACATCCGCCTGCACAGGGCCTTTCGCTTGCGCCTTGAGGTCCACGGCGCGGCCATCCCAAAACTGAGCCACGTTGAATACGGCGTTGAGAACGGTCGGCGCCCGGCGCGGCCCTTTCGCCCAACCATGGCCGATCGACGTCGGACCGGCGTCGGCGCCGCCGGTTCCGAGATTGTGACAGGAGTTGCAGCTGATGATCTGACTCTTCGACAACCGCGGATCGAAAAACAGCTTGCCGCCGAGTTCGATCTTGGCGGGCGTGATCTCATTGTTCTTGACGACCGCCGCGACGCTGGCGGCGTCAATCGGCTTGAAGACGGCGTTGGCGTCGGCGCGCAGATCGCTCGCCGCGGCCAGGGTCGGCGCGAGCAGAGCCGCTGCGAGCGCGGCGAACCGTGTCAGATGCATTGCTTCCTCCTCCAGTGAAATTTGCTGAGGCGTTTTCGCAGCGCGAAGCAGGCCTCTCTCGGCCGTCAGCTATCACAGCCGCATTGGCGGCGGAAGGCCGAACCAACGCAACGCTTTTTTAAAAACAATCCGATGTAGCATGAACGTGACAGCAAAGACAAAAATGACGCAACGCAAATCGAATGATGAGATGATCGGTTTATTGCGCACGGACAGTGCAATGCACAATGATTACTCTTACGGGCGGAATATTTGCCCTTCGAATTCTTCGAAATCCCTGCCGGGCGTCACAACGATGACTTGCCCTGTCGCTAAAAGCGGCGCAAACTTAATGTGAAAACAAGAGCCGGCGATAAGCCGAACGGCAGCGGAGGGAGTTCATGGCGCGCAATCCTAATGTCCGGAAATCCGTTGAGACGACGCTTGTCGCGCTTCCTCTTGTAGCCCTGCTCGCCGGCGGATGGGCGATGGCCGAGCCGCTCGGCCTGCCAAAGGTCCCGATTCCGGCCAACAATCCGCAGGCGCCGGAAAAGGTGGCGCTCGGCGACAAGCTCTTCCATGACAAACGCTTCTCGATCGACGGGACGGTGAGCTGCGCCAACTGTCACAATGACAAGAAGGCGTTCACCGACAGCCCGCTGCGCGTTTCGGAAGGCCATCATAAGCTCACCGGCACCCGCAACGCCCCGACGGTGATCAACGCGGCCTATTTCACGTCGCAATTC
>JBFXJV010000378.1:0-3659 GCA_050174515.1 Methylocystis sp. | reverse complement strand
GTTCGATCAGCACATAATGCTGAAGCGACGGGAGCCTTTGATAAAGTCCCCATTTCTCCCAGCGGTCGCGCTGCGCCGAGCCTTTCGAGACGACCTCGATCAGGACGATCGGATCATCGATCGAGGTCGTGTCAGGCGGCAACGGGCCGCAACGCACCATTACGTCGGGAAAGCAGGCGAGATCGAGCAAGCGCTCCTTGAGCCAGAACGTCTCCTGGAACGGCCGGCAATCCGAGCCGCGGCGGCGGAAGTCATTCATCAGTGCGGTCGAGACATTCTGGCAGATGCGGTTGTGCTCCCACCGCGCGCCGACCATCATGCGCACGACGCGGCCGCCGATCAGCTCCCATTTCTCGTCGGCGGGCTTGTCGGGGAGAAGTTCCTCGAAATCGTCGAGGGACATATACTCATATTGCGAGGACGGGCGATTCACGGCGCGGCTCCGTTTGCCGCATCATAGCATAGCGCCCGCGCCAGCGCATGGAGCCGCCCGTTTGACCACGCCCGCGCGCCTATTAAGCCCCGAACAACGCGACAACGACGCCGACGCTTCCCTGCGGCCTCTGTCGCTCGCTGATTTCACCGGCCAGGAGGCGGCGCGCGCCAATCTCAAGGTCTTCATCGAGGCCGCCAGGACGCGCGGCGACGCGCTCGACCATGTGCTGCTCGTCGGCCCGCCGGGGCTGGGCAAGACCACGCTGGCGCAGATCGTCGCGCGCGAGCTTGGCGTCAATTTCCGCTCGACCTCCGGCCCGGTGATCGCCAAAGCCGGCGATCTCGCCGCGCAGCTCACCAATCTCGAAGCGCGCGACGTGCTGTTCATCGACGAAATTCATCGCTTGAACCCGGCAGTGGAGGAAATTCTCTATCCCGCGATGGAGGATTTCCAGCTCGATCTCATCATCGGCGAAGGTCCGGCGGCGCGTTCGGTGAAGATTGAATTGGCGAAATTCACCCTGGTCGGCGCGACGACGCGCGCGGGTCTTCTGACCACGCCGCTGCGCGACCGCTTCGGCATTCCGGTTCGATTGAATTTTTACACGCCGGAAGAATTGGAGCTGATCGTCAAGCGCGGCGCGCGCGTGCTCGGTATCGGCATGGAGGACGCCGGCGCAAAAGAAATCGCGCGGCGCTCGCGCGGCACGCCGCGCATCGCCGGCCGCCTGCTGCGGCGCGTGCGCGACTTCGCCATCGTCGACGGCGCGGCGTCGATCACGCGCAAGCTCGCCGATCACGCGCTGTCGCTGTTGGAGGTCGATACGATCGGTCTCGATGTGATGGACCGGCGTTATCTCAACCTCGTCGCCGTCAATTTCGGCGGCGGGCCGGTCGGCATCGAGACGATCGCCGCCGCGCTCTCCGAGCCGCGCGACGCGATCGAGGACATTATCGAGCCGTTTCTCCTGCAGCAGGGCTTCCTGCAACGCACGCCGCGCGGGCGCCTTCTGACGCCACACGCCTTCCGCCACCTCGGCCTCGCTGAGCCCGCACGGCCTCAAGGGCAATTTGGATTATTCGACGATAGCGAGGAGTAGCCTTCCCTCATCTGCTCAGAGTGCGAGGACGAAATAAATTCCCGGCGCCATCCCAGCCGGCAAAGCCTGATCGAAATTAAACAGAAAAGTTGTGACTCTCATGTCCTAAAAACCGCAGCAATCCTTATAAGGATCCCGCTTAGCTGGCCTTAAGCTCGCTTCAAAGGCTACGCCTGCAATCGCTGCCCGTGGCTTCTTTTTCGGCACAATGATCTTTTTTCCCACCCGATCCGCTCTCAAATCCTCGTCGTTGGCGACAAATTCCTTGACGCAATTGACGGTTTCTCGAGGCAACGAAATGGTCAAACCGTTACGCTTTACGTACCTTGTGAACTTTTCGAGTTGACCGTACTTCTCCATCATTTGCACAACGTCAATGAGGTCTTTAAGTTGAAAGGGTAGCGGCCTCTTAGACTTCATAGGCACAAAACTAGCATTCTTGATCTTTGGAGCCGGTTTCCTCGTCATGACTTAGCCTTTCATGGATTGATGTTAATTGTCGGCGAAAAAAGTCGCTGAGTTAGGAATTGATCAACTGCTTCCGCCGCCGCAATTTCAGCTGGTGTGCCGGAAGCCGTCAAAAGGCGACCAAAGAGAGAACCGCCCATCACTCCGGTCGCGCTGGAGCGCATCGGTCCAACGGGACCCGAGCCGCCGTAGCGTGTGAACAAAAAATCCCGATAGGGTCCGAGTTGGGTTGTAGCCGCTGAGTCTAGCGCGAGACCAACCGTAACTTGGTGGATATCTGTCCGCCTGACTTCTCCATTTATGTTAGCATTGACCAAGGCGAAAGTGTTTCGAATCGGCGAGAACACGACCTGAGTTGGATTGACTTGACCTATGATCACAGTTTGAAAATCAAGTGCGTCAACCATCGTCGGCGGTTTTGAAAGGTCCTTCTCGGTTCCCATAAGACCACCAAAAATACTCAAATAGACAAACGTTTTCAGCAATTCTTTCATGCCGATCTCTCCCGTGATCGGGTAAAGGTAGTTGGGACCGACGACCTTATTTTCGCAAAAGTTGTCCGGAATTTTGCTGATCAATCTACCAATAGTATCGGTTACAGTGAAGGTTCTCGTGTTTCCTCTTTGTCGATTGAGCGCACCCCCTAGCCCCATCGTCACAGTGCCCGTAGTAGGGCCTCTTACGAAAGGATCAGCAAATCCAACGCCGGCGCTGAAATTGTTATTCTCAAGCATGTTCAACTTAAAGTTATAAGCGATCCCGGTTTTCCAAAAGATATTCAGGCTATCCTGAACGCGACCTTTGAATAGCTTCGGGCTAAAACTACTCAGTGGCTTCGTTTTGTCAGTAAAAAACGCCCTTCCGATGGCCCTTGAGGCATCGTCGACATTGTCTCCGTATTCGAGATAACGCGCTGTCATGTCTATGAGAGCGTAACGCGTCTCGCAGCGTATCTGTCGCACTATATCTTGAGTGTCGACCCCAGAAAAATCTTCTGGTAGAGGATGTATCGCGCATCCGCTTAGCACAAGGCACCATAAAAGAAATTTCTTATTCATCCCGCGCTCCAATTAGGCGGACCTGCTTCTGAAAGAATCAATAATATGGATTTATATGTCACCCGGCGCGGACTTGGCAATCAAATCTGTTTGCGTCCGGTGCGCTTATGTCCTCATCAATCCCCTCTGAGCCGATTTTGCGGCGGCAAGACCAAGTTGCCTGCCGAGCGGACCACCCTTCTTGTTCAACGGCCGTAACAGACCCGCGTCAATCAGCTTGCTGCGCAGCCGAACGCTCGCCGACGCCGCATTAATACACGATCTACTCGCAGGCGGCGCCCGTAAATTCATGCAAGGCCGCCGCCTTCACCAAGTTCGTCATACGGCATGTGCAGTGATTACTTCGGTTGCGGCACGATCCGCAGATAGGGCCGTGGCGCGTTCCAGCCGTCGGGATAGATTTTCTTCGCCTCGTCGTCGGAGACCGATCCGGAGATGATGACGTCGTCGCCCGGCCGCCAATTCACCGGCGTCGCCACCTTGTGTTTGGCGGTCAGCTGCAGCGAGTCGATGACGCGCAGCACTTCGTCGAAGTTGCGGCCCGTGGTCATCGGATAGACGATGATCAGCTTGATCTTCTTGTCGGGTCCGATGACGA
>JBFXJV010000377.1:0-3674 GCA_050174515.1 Methylocystis sp. | reverse complement strand
AAGGACGAAGAATGGAAACCCGCGCCAACTACGCCCTGATCGGCGCTTTCACGCTGGCGGCGGCCGTCGCCGCCTTCCTTTTCGTCTACTGGTTCTCGGGACCAAGCCAGCTTGGCAAGCAGGAAACCTACCAGATCGTCTTCACCGGCTCGGTGTCGGGGCTGACCCGCGGCTCCTCGGTTCTGTTCAACGGCGTGAAGGTCGGCGAGGTCACGCATCTTGGAATTTCCGAACAGGACCCGAGCAAGGTCGACGTGCTGGTCAGGATCGACAGCAGAACGCCGGTCAAGACCGATACCCGCGCGCGTCTCGAGACACGGGGCTTTACCGGCGTCTCCGACGTTCTGCTGGTCGGCGGCACGCCCCGCGCGCCGCGTCTGACGGCGCAAAATGGCCAGAAATATCCCCTCATCCAGGCCGAGCGCTCCGAAATCCAGAATTTGCTCGGCAATGTTCAGAACCTGTCGACCAAGGCCGCCGAAGTCCTCACGAAACTCGACAGGCTGATCGAAGACAATGGCGCGGCGATCACAGCGACGCTCAAGAACGCCGAGAAAGTCAGCAAGTCTCTCGCCGACAACTCAGCTTCGATCACAAGCTTCATCCAGGACGCGACCGCGGTCGCGCAATCATTGAAGCCCGTGGCGGCGCGGCTCGACAAGGTGCTCGCGGCCGGCGACAAACTGATCGCGTCGATCGACCCCAAGCAGATCAAGGCGATCACCGGCAATATCGTCGGCGCGTCTGAACGCATCAACCGCTTCGCCGCGACGGGACTTCGTCAATATGAACAGCTTGCGGTCGATGGGCGCAAGGCGGTCGACTCATTCGATCGCACGCTGCGTTCGGTCGAGAAAAACCCGTCACAATTCATCTTCGGACCGTCCCAATCCGTGCCGGAATATCAGGGCCGGTAGAATCCTTTCCGCCGAAGTGGATGCCGGTTCGGCGCAGAAAATGCGTCAATTCAAGAAAAGATAGCGCGGCTGGCCAAGAAGCGGAACGCCGGCTTTTCGCGTAAAGCGCGCGCTAAGTTTTGAGGTCAATCATGTCATGCGCATTTGGGCGGTCGCGTCCGAACGCAGCGCGATCAAGAGCCGCCAAGCTCGGCTTTGAGCCGATGCGCGGATCAGATAGAAGGACGGAGCCCGACTCGGCGCGCGGGCGAAATGGGGCGACGGGTCGGCATGAAACTGAAGGCGTCCACGTCGACGCAACGCAAGGCGACGCGGACGACAGCGCTTGCGCTGCTCGCGCTGACCGTCGCAGCCTGCGCCAGCGCGCCGCGCGAAACCTTCGATCTGACCGCCGACACCGGCGCTTTGCGCAGCGTCGCGCTGCGCGCCGGCCCTGCGGTCTATGTTCCGGAGCCCGCAGCCGTCGCGCCGACCTCGTCGGATCGAATCGTCGTTCGCGCGGCCGATGACAGCGTCGCCGTTCTTCCCGGCGTGCAATGGTCCGACCCGTTGCCGCGCCTTTTTCAGCGCCGCCTGATCGAAGCGCTGCGGCAATGCGGCCTTTCAGCCTCTTCCAACATCGGCGCGCAGATTACGTTGCAGACCGACGTGCGGCGCTTCGAGATCGACGTCGCCCGCGATCTCGCCGTCATTGAAGTCTCCGTCGAACTCCTGGACGGCGGCCGGGCGCGGGCGGCGCGAATCTTCGTCGAAGAGTGGCCGGCTCCGGATCACGTCGGCTCACAGGCGGTGCGGGCGCTCAGCGACGCCGCGGCGCGCGTCGCGCTGCGCATCGGCCAATGGGCGCGCGCCGCCAAGTAGATCGCGTCGGCGCTCATTTCGAGACCAAACCTTCCCACAGCATGATGTTGAGGCAGGCGAGAAACCCGCCGCTCTGACAGGCCGCTTGCGTCGCCTGGCGCCAGCGTTCCGTCTCCTCGCGCGTCAAGACGTGCGCCGACACGCAATTTTCCGTCACGCGCGTCAGATCGAAAATAATCTCCGCCGCCTCGCCGCTCCTGACGACAAGGGCATGCGCCTGACAGCCGATGCTCCCGACGCCGCACTGCTCGAGCAAAACCCCGACTTCCCGGCCAATATAGGGATTGGCGAAAGATTGTTCCCAAAATCCGGCGATCTTGGCCCCGGTCGCGAGATCGCCGTTGTAGACAAAAAAAGTTCCCCAGTCCGGCTCGGCGACGACGACCCTGCCCCCATTGCGCGTCACCCGAACCATTTCGCGCAAGGCTTCGATGGGCGCGTAGATATGCTGCAGTGAACGATCGATCCTGACGGCGTCGAAGCAATCGTCGCTGAAAGGCAGGCGGCGGGAGTCGCCGCGGATGAAGCGCGCATTCGCCAGGCCAAGCGCCCGTCGCCGCGCCACGTCGAGAAAGCCCTGCGACGGATCGAGCCCGTAGACATTGGCGCCTGGGTGACGCCGCGCCAGTTCGATCACGTCAAAGCCGACCCCGCAGGCCACGTCCAATATCTCGCCCTTTCGGGATATTTGCAGGGAGTCCCAGCTCTCCTTCTTGTAGCGCTTGAAAAAGGGCGTCCCATTCATGAAATCGAGACAGCGGGTCAGGTCGGACCGCATCGCGCCGTCGGCGTTGCGGAAGCTCGAAGCGATGTCCGCCATCAGCGCGCCTCATACAACTCAAAGCCGCTAAATCGCTGAAATGTGGCCCAGGGTCGCGCGCGCTCGGAGGGGCTAGCGTCGCAAACGGTCGGGTGGTAACTGGACGGCGACGATTTAGGCGCCCGCCGGCGAACCGCGCGCGGCGTGGGCCAACAATGGTCGCGGCGCGCCGCCTTGCGGTCAGCGGAACCGCCGCGAACATTGAGCATGGATGAGGAAGAGACAAGCGTCATGGCGAAGATGAGCTTTGAGGATGCTGCGACCCGCTATGGCGCGGAGCCGGGTGGCGGCGCGCCGACAAAGGTCAAGATCACCTTCATCGATTCGCAGGGTCAAGCCCGCACCGTCGAGGGCGAGGTCGGCTCCACCGTGATGGAGACCGCGCGCCGCAACGACATTCCCGAAATCGCCGCCGAGTGCGGGGGCGCCTGCGCTTGCGCCACCTGCCACGTCTATGTCGATGAAAACTGGACGGAAAAAACCGGCAAGCCGTCGCAGATGGAAGAGGATATGCTCGACTTCGCCTTTGACGTGAAGCCGAATTCGAGGCTGTGCTGCCAGATCACCGTCAGGCCGGAACTCGAGGGACTGGTCGTCACGACCCCCGCCCAGCAGGGCTGACGCCAATTATTCCATATCGCGACCGCGCTGGTTTGAATCTCCCGACAAATGCGATAGAGCAACGGAGATGGCGCCGAGATTGGCGCGCGGCGAGCGCTGGCGCGGTCAGCGCCGGTTTGCGACGCTGCGCCAACGCCGTCTTTCCTCTCCATGGCTTTGAGGCTTTACCGGGAATTGACCATGAACCAGCTTAAAGAAGCCGCGATCGAAACCGATGTCGTCATCATCGGCGCCGGTCCCGCGGGTCTTTTCTCGGTGTTCGAGCTTGGCCTTCTGGATATCAGGGCGCATGTCATCGACATTCTGCCGCGCGCCGGCGGCCAATGTTCCGAACTCTATCCCGAAATGCCGATCTACGACATTCCCGGCCTGCCGGTCTGCACCGGCCAGGAGCTGACCGACAATCTCCTCAAGCAGATCGAACCCTTTCACCCGACCTTTCACTTCAAGGAACT
>JBFXJV010000376.1:0-3708 GCA_050174515.1 Methylocystis sp. | reverse complement strand
CATCACGCGGCTCCGAGCTTATCGGCGGGCGCGGCAAGCCGCGCGCATGCGGCGGAGAGGCGCGCCGTCGCCGCGGCGATGTCATTCTCGTCGATGACGAGCGGCGGCAGCAGGCGTACGACATTGTCCCCGGCAAGCACCGTCAACAGGCCTTCGGCGCGGGCGGCGGCGGCGAACTCGACGTTGGGAATTTTCGTCTTGAGGCCGAACATCAACCCTTCGCCGCGAATCTCTTCGATCAGCGATGGATAACGGTCCTCGAGTTCCGCAAGCCGCTGGCGCAGCAGCGCGCCAAGACGCGCAACGCGCGCCATGAAGCCGTCCGCGAGCACGACGTCGAGAACGGCGCCGCCGACCGCCGTCGCCAGCGGATTGCCGCCGAATGTCGAGCCATGCGCGCCTAGCGTCATGCCTTTGGCGGCCTCGCGCGTCGCGAGACAGGCGCCAAGCGGAAAGCCGCCGCCAAGCCCCTTGGCGAGCGCCGCGATATCGGGCGCGACGCCGGCGTGTTCGCAGGCGAGAAATTTGCCGGTGCGGCCGACGCCGCACTGCACTTCGTCGAGAACCAGGAGCAGGCCGCGCGCGTCGCAAAGCGCTCGCAGCCGCGCGAGGAATGAGGGCGCAAAGACGCGCAGGCCGCCCTCCCCCTGAATGGGCTCGAGCAGCACGCCGGCCGTTTCTTGCGTGATCGCCGCTTCGACGGCGTCGTAGTCGCCGAAAGCGACCTGATCGAAGCCCTCGACGGGCGGTCCGAAGCCGTCAAGATATTTGGCGTTGCCGCCTGCGGCGATCGTCGCGAGCGTGCGGCCATGGAAGGCGCCTTCAAAGGTGATGAGGCGATAGCGTTCGGGCCTTCCGTTCGCTGCGTGGAACTTGCGCGCGGTCTTGATCGCGCATTCCACAGCCTCAGCGCCGGAATTGGTGAAAAAGACCAGATCGGCGAATGTCGCCTGGCAGAGCCGCTCGCTGAGGCGCTCGGCTTGAGGGATGCGAAACAGATTGGAGACATGCCAGGGCGCGTCAGCAGCGCGCTTCAGCGTCTCGACGAGATGCGGATGATTGTGGCCGAGCGACAACACGGCGACGCCCGCGCTGAAGTCGAGATAGCGGTCGCCGTTTTCTGCGGTCAGCCAGGCGCCTTCTCCCTGTTTGAACGCGAGATCGGCCCGCGGATAGGTTGGATAAAGCGCTGACGTCAACAGCCCTGCTCCATGCCTCCTGTCGCCGGCTTCGACCGGGGGGAAGCTCAAAAAAACAAAGCGCCGCCCTGTTGAGGGCGGCAGTTCAAACGGGATTTTAGGCGCGCCGCCCTACGCGGTCAAATCCTCGACGCGGCGGCGCCAATAAAGCGCGCCGCGAAAGCGGATGCCGGCTTTTCCCGCAAAGCGCGCTCTAAGCGTTTGGAATCGGTCGCGTCAATTGCGTTTAGGCGATTCCCCCTAGACGCAGCGTGATCTAACGTCGAAACCGCGCCGCGCCGACGTGCAAGGGTGAGTCCTTCATGCAACAGTCTTTGTGAAAGGCTGTTGAGAACGCGAGCGCGCGCTTGCCAGCGCGACTCGCGCGTGATTCAAAGTAAACAGAAAGTTTCTAGTCGGCGCCCGCGTCGTTTGTTCGGGCGCGTTCTCTCGAGTGTTGATGCGCGTCACATCGCCGCTGGGCTTCAGGCCTGCGCAGCGGTCGGAGGCAGACTCCGATCCGCGCTCGACCCGAAAGAATGGAGAAGCCTAATGTCATGGACCGACGAACGCGTCGAACTGCTCCGCAAACTCTGGAGCGACGGGCTCAGCGCCAGCCAAGTGGCGGCTGAACTCGGACCGGGCATCACGCGCAACGCCGTCATCGGCAAAATCCATCGGCTCGGGCTCGCCGAGCGCGCCAAGACGGTCAGCGCGCAACGACCACGCGTCGCCAAGGCGCCTCGTCAGCCGCAGCCGCGCGTGAACGGCGCCGCATCGCACGGCAATCTCGCGCTTGCTTTCGCGCCACATGCGCTAGCCGCGCCGCGGCATGCGCCTGAAGAAGAAGTGGTGATCCCAATGTCGGAGCGCGTCACGCTCATGGAGCTGCGCGAATCCATGTGCCGTTGGCCGATGGGCGATCCGACGTCTGCGGAATTCCGCTTCTGCGGCGGCAAATCAAGCATCGGCGGCGGGCCGTACTGCGCCTATCATGCGCGCGTCGCCTATCAACCGGCCCAGGATCGGCGCCGCGCGCGCGATCAGCTCAGGGCGCAGCGCTACGCGTAAGCCGTAACGGCGGTCATTCGTGGCCGAAGGTTTCGTCGAAGGAATAGCCGGCGCCGCGCACCGTGCGGATCGGATCCTTTTCGCGGCCGCGGATCATCGCCTTGCGCAGACGCCCGACATGGACGTCCACGGTACGCTCGTCGATCTCCGCCGACATGCCCCAAACGCTGTCGAGCAGTTGCGCGCGCGTGAACACGCGGCCCGGCTTCTCCATAAAATATTCGAGCAGCCGGAATTCGGTCGGTCCGAGGTGAATTTCGCGCCCAGACCGCCGCACCCGGCGCGTGTCGCGATCCAGATCGATGTCGCCGAGGGTCAGCCGCGAGGCGACGCGCTCAGGCCGCGCCCGGCGCAGCAGCGCGCGCACCCGCGCCATCAGCTCCGGCGTTGAAAACGGCTTGACGACATAGTCGTCGGCGCCGACCGAGAGCCCGCGCACGCGCTCCCCTTCTTCGCCGCGCGCGGTCAGCATGATCACCGGCATGTCCTTGGCGCTGTCGCGGGCGCGCAGCCGCCGGCAGATTTCGAGCCCGGAAACCCCCGGCAGCATCCAATCGAGAATGACAAGATCGGGCGGCGATTCCGCCAGTCGCAGCTCCGCCTCGTCGCCATTGTCGACATGCTCGACCTGATAGCCTTCAGCCTCGAGATTATAGACAAGCAGCGTCGCGAGCGAAGTCTCGTCCTCGACGACGAGGATGCGCGGCGCTCGATCGCTCTTGCCGCTGCGCTGGATGACGGACGTCACTTCATTCATTGCGCCGCCTCATCCTTCACGCCGAAATCGGGAACGCGCGATTTCGGCCGGTCGGTGGGCATCGCCTCGCCGGTGACGAGATAAATGACAGTTTCGGAAATATTGGTCGTGTGATCGCCGATCCTCTCCAAATTCTTCGAACAGAACAGGAGATGCGTACAAAAGGAAATGTTGCGCGGATCCTCCATCATGAAGGTGAGGAGATCGCGGAACACGGAATCCTCCAGCGCGTCGAGATCGGAATCATTCTGCCACACCGCATGCGCGCGCTCCGTATCGCGCAAGGCGTAGGCGTCGAGCGCGTCCTTAAGCTGCATCGCGGCGACCTCATGCATCGACTTCAGGCCGACGATGGCGCGCGGGACGCGGGCTTCCGAGACGATCTTGAGCGTTCGCTTGGCGATATTTTTTGCAAGATCGCCGACGCGTTCAATATCGCCGGAGATGCGGATCGCGGCGATGCATTCGCGCAGATCGACCGCGAGCGGCTGACGGCGCGCGATGGTTAGAATCGCGTTTTCCTCGATTTCGCGCTGAAGCGCGTCGAGCCGCGGATCGCTGGAGACGACGCGATGCGCAAGGTCGACGTCGAAGCTCGACAAGGCGTCCATCGCCTCCGCCAGCATTTTTTCGGCGACCCCGCCCATTTCTGCGATGCGACGTCCGAGGGACTCAAGATCGCGGTCGTAGGATTTGACAATA
>JBFXJV010000375.1:0-3709 GCA_050174515.1 Methylocystis sp. | reverse complement strand
ACATGGGGGGCAATTTCTACGTGCTCGAGACTTCCAACGGCGCAAAGCTGTGGGGGAAGAAAATCGGCGGCGCCATCGCAGGCGGCGTCATAACTTACGGCGTCGGAGGGAAACAACGCATCGCCGTCGCGACCGGCCTCACTGAAGTTCTCTGGCCGACGGAAATCACCACCGCGAAAGTATCCGTTCTTGGTTTGGAGTAAAGTCCTGCCGCAAACGAGGCGCGGGCGGCTGAGAATCTCTTATGAGGAGATCAGTCCCTGTCGCGAACTCCGATCGCCGCGATGACGGTCCACGTCCGACTTCCCGCATGTCCGTCGTCGGGGCCTTTGTGACAGATTGGACGGGTTAAGGAAAGGAGGATTTCCGGCTCTTCGTAATCGTCAGAGAGTGAAGATGAGCCGAAAATCCGATAGCCCGAAACCGTCGTCCCAACGGCTTGTGAGAGACGTCCGCCGCGCCGCGCACCAACATTATTCAGCCGAAGAGAAAATCTGACCGAAAAGATGAAGCGTCCGATGCGCGGACTGCTTCATCACGCTAAATGATACAAGGCGAACGTCATAAGGCTGGCCTGCCTCTTCAAGCGCCCAACGAACGCGCATTTCGCGCGCCAGTCCCTTGCTCTCCGATCGGGCGTCCGTTCAAATGCGGCAATTTTGGTGGTCATCGTTGGTCTCCACGGAAGCTGCTCAATTGGTGAACGAGGCAATCCTGCGGAGGTCTGCGGCTGAAGCCATCGACGAGTCCCTCGATTTTCGCTTTGCGTCGGCTGGTTAACGCTCCGCAATCGCCTTGAGGCTCGCGAGACCCTTTTCGAACTGATTGCCGACCATCTTCTCGCAGTCAATGAACAGCGACATGACCTTGCCCAGCAGCGGCTGTCGGCCGGACATCGCCCAGGTTACCGTAGTGCTGTCGCCGTTGGGCGCGAGCATGAACTCGACCTGGTTTTGCGCCGCCATCGGACGCGCCATATCAAGCCGCATCACAACGTGAAACGGCGTCACGGCGTCGGTGATTTCGATGCGGCCGGCGCCGACCTCGCGGTCGCCATCCCAGGTATGAGCGGCGCCCTTGCCGCTTTCCGGGCCGCTATAGGCGATTTCAATGGCAGGGTCCGAGGAAACGAACGGGTTCCATTCGTTCATCTGCCGCAAGCTGGCGATTAGCGGGAATATCCGCTCCGGCGGGGCATTGATGCTGGCGGCGCGTTGAACGACGAACGTATCGGGTCTCGTCGAGGCATAGGCGACGACGGCGACGACCGCCAGAGCCAACCCGGCAATGGCGATGAGACTATTATTGAGCATCGGAATTTCCTTTCGATTGTCGGTTCCTATGCCATGAAGACGCGCCAGCGGCGCGAATTCCGACACGCGCCAATCGTTGCAACGGACGGATGATCGTTTGGACTTCCAAGGGCCGGCGAAACATTCAGTCTGGGCGCCGTCGCGGTCGAAAAAGTGGCGCGTTACCGACAAGCGCATTGGAGGCCGGCCGCTTGCATACTCGATGACGCGCTTTTTTCAGCGAGCATTGCCGCTGCGCGTTGTCTCGAATTTGCTATAAAAGATCAGCCCCGCCTCGCCGCCTCGATCGCAGCAACGTCAATTTTCTTCATTTTCATCATCGCTTCGAACGCCCGCTTTGCTTCATCCCCGCCGGCCGCCATCGCCTCGGTCAATACGCGCGGCGTAATCTGCCAGGAGACGCCCCATTTGTCTTTACACCATCCGCATGCGCTTTCTTGTCCGCCATTTCCGACGATCGCGTTCCAGTAGCGGTCCGTCTCCTGTTGATTGTCCGTGGCGATCTGAAAGGAGAAAGCTTCGGTCTGCTTGAACGCGGGACCGCCGTTAAGGCCGATGCAGGGAACGCCCGCGACGGTGAACTCAACCGTAATGACGTCGCCGGCCTTGCCGGACGGATAGTCGCTCGGCGCGCGATGGACGGCGCCGACTGAGCTCTGCGGAAATGTCTCGGCATAGAACCGAGCTGCGGTTTCCGCATCTTGGTCGTACCAAAGACAGATGGTGTTCTTGGCCATTTCCTGTCCCTTCCAAACGTCAAGATTTCACAGTCACAGGCCCGCAGCTCACTGTGGAACTGTCATCAACTCCAGTATGTGGCCGTCCGGACTTTTGAAATAGACTCCGCGTCCGCCGCTAAAATGATTGATCTCGCCGTCGTCGAACTTGCCCGGCGCGCTGCCAAAGGGAAGATGCGCGTCCTTTACACGGCCGAAAAAGGCGTCAAATTCAGCGTCGCTCACATGAAAGGCGTAATGACTCGTTTCGAACGACTTCTGGCTATCGAAGAGCAAAGTGAGCGTGTCGTTCACGTGGACGGCGGCGAACGGCCCGTGCGGGCCTTCATAATCCAGCCCGAAAATCTTGGCGAACCACTGCGCCGCCGCGACTTTGTCATGAGCGGGCACGATTGCATGATTGAGAACAATCGTCATTTCACCTCTCCGCGTCCATCGAAACTAACATGCGTCACGAGATTGGTCGTTATTCGTTCGCTCCTTTGTGATTGCGTCGCCGTCTGTTAAGCGCTCGGGCTCGGTATCGGCAGAACTGGCATCACCTCCACGGATTCTCCGGGAAAAATCGTGAAGTGCGGATGGCTTTTGAAAAGCTCCGCGGCGGCCTCGTGCGACTCCGCGCGAACGACCACAAAGGCGGCCATATCATTGCTTGTGTCTTCGACGCCGTGTGGGCCGACCTTCTTGGTCATGCCCAACGGCCCACCCATGCCGACAATCGCCGCCTGATGTGTTTCGGCCCACGCTGTCCAGGCGGCCATGCCTTCTTGTTCTTTTGCGCGCCGTTCATCTTCGGGCAAAGCTTTCCATGCCGTCATTCCCGGGCTGGTTTTGCTCCCGAGAAAGACAGCGAGATAGGTATTGTTTGCGCTCATGCGACTCTCCATTGCAAATCACGGTTCGTCAGCCGTTCTGCACGTGCGACGGATCCATCCAGAACGGCTCCCAGGTATGGCCGTCGGGGTCTTCGAAGGTCCGTTGCACCATGAAGCCATAGTCCTGCTTCGGGCGCGGCTCCTTGCCGCCGGCCTTCACCGCCTTGTCGATCATTTTGTCGACGGCCTCCCTGCTCGCGAGCGCGAGCGCAACGAGGACGCCCGTGGTCTTATGCGCGTCGGGGATCGGCTTGGACGAAAACTGACTGAACTTCTCGTGCGTCAGGAGCATCGCGTAATTGTGCTCGGAGACAACCATGCAGGCGGCCGCATCGTCGGTAAATTGTGGATTGAAGGCGAAACCCAGCGCCTCATAAAACGTTATCGTCTTCTTGAGGTCTTTGACGGGTAGATTGACGAACATTTTCATAGTCATGATGGTCTCTTCCGAGGGCTGAAGGCTTCAACTGCCGCTACGTCGTGAAGACGTTCGGGCAAATGGCCTTCCGACACGCCTAATGAAAATATTTTAGGGTCTCGCCCTTAAATTCATGCCTCGCCTCGCGCGTCGATATCGAAACGATAAACTGTCTCTCTCGCTTTGAGCGGCAAGGTGACGACATCGCAACTCCTTACGGCGTCGACAAGCTCTCGATCTGCGCGCGAATATGCACCGCTTCGGCCGGCGTGTTCGCGAGCGCAATGGCCCGATCGAAAGCTATGCGGGCCTCCTCGGCGCGGCCGAGTTCCTTAAGGAAGGCCCCGCGCGCGCCGTGAAAATAGA
>JBFXJV010000374.1:0-3710 GCA_050174515.1 Methylocystis sp. | reverse complement strand
GATGTTTCGTCGGCGCAAGGTCGTGACGCAGCCGGATCGACCGCACGCCAAAAGGCGATACATTGACGCAGCGTTCCCCCAATTCGTTGGGGACGCGCGTCTGGCCCCAGGCCGGCTCTCGGTCTCGGGCGCGGCTCGGTTCTTCAACAAAGGGTTGTGGTGCGACAGCTCCTGCAACGCCAGCTCGCGGCCTTGCCATAGAGATTCTTAACGCGAAAGAAGCTGTCGCAGTTGCAGCCCATGATCTTGCATGACGTGGCCAGTTTGCTTGGCCAGTTCGAGCAGGCACGCCTCGGCGTCAAAGACTCTCTGATCCTTGGTTATACCGGCGTCTCGCCGAGCCGCCGCGGCTAAAAGCGAATTCCGTCAGTTCGCCTTTAAACTTTTACAAGTCTGATGAGCTTTCATGACGACGCCAAGCCGTTCTTCGCTGATTGCGCATGCGCCGTGATCTGCCAGAGCAAAACCGAGAACGACGCGGACCAAGGCCGAATCGAAAAACGCATCTTCCGTGCCGCCGGCGCCGTCTGGTTGGCTGAACGTCCCCCGGAGTGTAAGGCGCTGCGCGCGCTTGCTGCAATCACGGTAAGTCGCATCGACAAAAAAATCCGGCGCGGCGAGCCACGAGACAAGGCTCTACATCACTTCCCTCAAACCCGATGCAAGGGCCATCCTTGCCGCCGTGCGTGCGTATTGGCGGATCAAGAACAGACTCCATTGGACCATGGACGCAATCTTCGAGGACCATCACTGTCGAACCTGCGACGACATGTCGCCGTGAAATCGCGCCACCATCCGCCACGCCGTCTTCAACCTTATCAAGGCCAACGAAACCAACGACTCTCTACCCAGAAAACGCCTCTGAGTCTGAATCATCCCAAGCTATCGGACCAGCCTCTTCGCAGCTATCAACTTAGGATTTCACCTTGACGCCGATACACGCCTTCGTTGACGCGTTGCTCCTGGCGCGCGAAGAAGCAAGTCAGGTTCAGGAGCTCGTCGAATTGCCTCCTGCCTGAACGGCGCCCCGGCAGCTCTACGTTCCGTCAGATCGAGTAGAAGCTTGTACAGATCGAGGAACTGCAATTCGTTGAGCGCCATGACGCGGTTCTTGTCGAGGCAAGCGCTCTTGAAAATATCGGTGAGAGATATAGAGGTCCGAGCCGCTGCGCATCGTGGGCGCTCGCCTCTCACTAATAGCGGCAGTCGACAGTGAAGCGGCCTGCACGCCGTCGACTGCGTTGGATCTTGAAACGCCCCAGATCCACCGAGAACGAGTCAGAGCAGGCGTTCCGGTTTGATCTCTTCTGGCGCGATCGGAAAAAGAAAACATTGAATTAGCCCCACGCCCTTTGTAACCTCCCGGATCGAAGCTCGCCTCCGGCGTCATTCGTGCGGAGGCGATCGCTGACGCCGTTTGTCCGAACAGGAGATCGATGTCTCGATCTTCATCGTCGCAGCGGAAAATTCATCATTTTGCGGCGAGTTTGGCGGTTGGCTCACTAGGCGGTCTGATCGTTCCGATTAGTTACGTGGAGAATGGCATGGCGTGGAACCTATTTAAGACTCTTGGCAAGAATGAACCCTCTCTCAGCAATGACAACAGCCATTTGAGCCCTTACGCGCAGGAGCGTTACGTCCGCGACCCTTCTTCCTGCTATTTCTATCACACGATGGATCTACCCGAGTTTGGTCTGCAGGATGGCGGTTGGGATCTTCGTGGCCGGTTTGACGACTATGTCGGCGGCGTCGATTTTTCCAATAAACGCGTGCTCGACGTCGGCGCGGCCTCCGGATTTCTTTCCTTCGAGGCGGAGCGCTCTGGCGCCAGTGAGGTCGTTTCGTTCGACCTCGATAGCGCTGATCGTCAGTCGTTGCTTCCCTTCGCCGGCAGCTCCTACGTCACGGACCGTGAGGCATGGGTTCGTATGCAGACCGATTCATTTCTTACTTGGCAAAATTCATATTGGCTCGCGCACCGGCTGCTGGGATCAAAAGCCAAAGCTGTCTACGGCGATGTTTATCGGCTGCCCCCGTCGATTGGCGAGTTTGATGTGATCATTCTTGGCGCCATATTGGAGCATCTCATTGATCCGCTAAGCGCCATGTATTCAATCTCGAAGCACGCGAAAGACATTATCGTAATCAATACGGATTATTTTGACGTCCCCGACATGCTTGCACGATTCAACGGTCGGCATGATCGTCCCGATAACAGCTTCGTTTTCTGGGTATATTCAATCCCGCTCTACGACGAATATATGCGTATCATGGGGTTTGAGAGACTCGCCGCGCGTAAGAACAAGTTTCTTGGCATGCGAAGCCCGACAGGCGAACGGCCAGAGCTTGATCGCGTCGCGCTGGTCTATCAGAAGCGAACCTAATTCAACGGAATTCGTGCAGAACATCATCGTCAAGCGTCTCGGAGGTAAAGGCCGATTGCGATCGAGTTCTGATCAATTCCGAAACATTTGTTCCCGAAGAAGAAGCGTATTATGGAGATATTAGACGCGTTGGAACGGCGTTGAAAAGAGTCTTCTTGGAGGATACCATGAAAATGTGCCTTTCGCTGTCGGCATGGTGAGCCAGCGGGTAGGGAATGGAGGTTTCAGCTACGGTCTTCGCGTCCTTAACGCTCGAAAATGTGCGGTTTTGTAAATGGCGAGCGAAATGAATTTACAATTCAGGACCAAATCCGAATAAGTTGATAAACTTTTTCGATCAGAACTTGCTCCAAATTATTCGTTTGGAGCAAATTCTTATCGATCGGAAAGCGCACTAAGGGTAAACGGAAAGCGGCTGTTTCCGTTTGATAAACGGAGCGAACGACGACAGAGAACAGGTGTGATGTCAGCGAGGACGAACGATCAGTTCAACGAAATTATCAAGGGGACCCTGCAACGAAACATTGCGTCGCTGCTCGAAGAATTCCCCGACGCCTATTACGTTGCATCAGACGATAAGCGTAAAGCTCATGACAACGCGGCGGCGCGCGGCGATGGCGCTACGGGGCCAATTCCCATTGTCTTCGGATTCAACGCCGAAGCCTCCGCGCATGACGGTCGCAAGATCGCGCTGCTCTGGGCGCCTCTCTTTGATGGCGCCGACGTTGCGCAACTCACTAATGAAGAGTGGAAGACGGCGTTTCGCTCCTTCCGCGAAGCGACGACGACAATTCCGCTGACGCGCGCGGCTTGGCGTGATTGCCAGTTGATTCCGCTCGTATCAGTGCGGCAAAGTTTTATACCACCCTTGGCTCTTCCGACGCAAAAGCCGCTTCGCGAAAAAATATTGCTGATCGATCACGGCGCCGACGAAGGAAGCGTTGACGACTTGATGGATGTGCTGACGTCCGAAGGCTTTGAAATGGCGATCTGGTCGAGATCCGACCGTTATCCCCGCTCGGATCGCTACAATGTGAGCGGCGACATCTATACGCCGGCGCTTCATCTTCATCTCGGCGCGCATTCGGTCTATGACCGTCCGATCCGTATCATCGATAGCTGGAACAATGGACGGTGCGTCATCCAGCATCTGAGTCCTCGTTTAGAGAGGGCGAGTCTTAATCGAGATGATACAATTACGATCGAGAATGGCATATACGGAATTCTCACGCGGTCCCGGGATGAATTACTGTTCGCCTTGCACACGATTGAACATGACGACGCTTTGCGGGAACGGATCATATCGCTATCCCTCTTGAGAGGCCG
>JBFXJV010000373.1:0-3710 GCA_050174515.1 Methylocystis sp. | reverse complement strand
AACGATTACTAATCGATCTTTCTTTCAGATTTCGTTTTTGACGGCGTTATTTTTGTTCTTAATTACATTTACAGGAGCTAGAGTGCGTGAAGTTAGCGGGTCGTATCTATATACCTCCTGTGTCCTAGATGTTTTGTATTCTAAGGTTGACAACGGCTCAATAAGAGAGAATGGCAACCGTGCCACACAGCGGCAAGCGACGATTAACTGTGCAGATGGCGCAGAAACAGCGCAAGCGGACAACGTAGGGGAAAAAGTAAAGTCTGCGCTAGGCGAAACAGATGCAATTGATGGTTTGGATAAAATTCGTATAGATGGAATCAGCGAGCCGCGATATCAGCTATCGTTAACGAGTATAACATTGATATACTTTAACATTTTGTGGTTTGTATATATACTATTTTGGATTGTCCAGCTACAAAGGATATGGAGAACTAGCCCGATTGTCTTAAGCGTCTTGCAATAAATATAGCTTAGCAGGCTGTTGAAGAATCCTCCTGCTTTGCATAGAGGAGGGCTTCGTCGCCACTGTCGTATTCGAATTCGATCTCGATCGAGCCGTCGTCGAGCAATTCGGCGGCTCCCTCTCCAGCGACTTCATCCATTTCGTCGGAGCCGATCCAGGAAAAGGCGATCGAGGTTGGGCCGTATTCGACGTCGAGCGTCGCCCGCATCGCGCCGAAGGCAATTTCGCCGCGTCGGTCGGCGCCGATGACGATGCCAGCAGGGCCGCATAGGTCGAGATAGTCCCCATCCCAGATGTCGGCCTCGACGATCCGCCACCGGCCGACGAGCTTGCAGTCGGCGGGCGCGCTCATGTGGGCGCCGCGATGCGTTCCGTCTGGCCGTCGGCTGGCCTGAGATAGGCGTCGACGAAGAGAACGGTCCGGTTCTCCATCAGCGCGTGGCCGATGAAGCAGAGCTTCCCCTCCTTGCTCGGACCCTTGCGATAGAGCCGCGCTTCAAGGCCAGTCATCGAAACATGCGTCTCGTTCGAACGGTTTTCGTCGCGGAAATCCGCTTCCTTATTGCGGTCGTCGGTTTCAAAAGGCGGTTCGTCCGCGCCTCCTTTGGCTTGAAGCTCTTCATCGACACCCAAGCTTCGATCAGCGCGCTGTCGATCGAAAAATGATCCGCTCTCAAAAGCTGCTTGACGCGCGGCTGCTCAAGGACGGCGGTCAGGAACTTCGCGGCGATGTCGCCCTCGAGCAGCCGGTCGCGGTTCTTCGAAAACACCGAGTGATCCCGGACCGCGTCGTCGATCCCAAGCCCGGCGAACCAGCGGAACAGGAGGTCGAACTCAAGCCGTTCCATCAGTTGGCGTTCCGAGCGGATCGAATAGAAAGCCTGTAGCAGCATCGCCCGCATAGGATGTGATTGCGAAACCCGCGCCTCAAGATCGACATAGCTGAAAAGCGACCCAGGTCGCGCGGCCTCGCCTCGCAAATTCGTCCTCCTACCCCCCAGAAACAGAATCACGCCAAGCCCCGGCACGGCCTCATAGAAGCGTTCTCCATATTGTGGTCGGGTCGCCCGCCGTCATTTTAAACGCCGCTGGTCCCCTGTCTTATTCGTCCCGCGGCACTCCCCAACCACTGGCGCCGCAGGCTAATGACTCCAGCGAACGCTGGCGGGTCGTCCGCTTCAATTGGGCCGCTGAAGGTGGACCACGGTAAGGCCACAAGCGGAATCTCGACCCTTCGCAAGTCGGAAAGGGCTACGGCGCTTCACTGGAGCGCGCTGCGAAAAAGTGGAAATCGGCTTTTCACATAAAGCGCGCTCGAAACCTTTGGAGTCGATCACGTTGTCTGCATTTGGACGATTCCGCCCAATTGCAGCATGAACTAAGCTACTCAGTGGTGCGGGCGAATGAACGAACTACGAAACTTCGATCTCAACTTGCTGATCGCATTCAAGCATCTATTGGAAGAAAGGAGCGTCTCCCGCTCCGCCGAAAAATTGTTCATTAGCCAATCGGCGATGAGTCATGTTCTACAACGATTGAGGCAGCAGCTCGACGATCCCGTGCTCATCAAGACGCCGAGGGGGATGCGCCCAACGCAGCGGGCCTTGGACTTATTCGATCCAATTTGCGCCGTGCTCAAAAACGTCGAGAGTATCGTTCAACCCCCCGAGCAATTTTCGCCCGAAACCAGCCAACGCCGATTTGTGATCGCAACGAGCGATTATTTTGAGTGTACGCTCCTTCGCGCCCTCTGCGAGAGGCTAAACAGAACCGCGCCGGATATTGAACTGCATGTCAAACTGCTTGGCGGCGCTTCGGCGGAGACATGCATCGAGGAAGGTGAGGTCGATCTCGTCATCGCCTTGAGCGTCGTCAGCAAGTCGACTTCCTACCTTCGGCGCGAAACGCTCTTCAATGAGGGATTAGCGATCGTTGTGCGTCGGAACCATCCGATTTTCTTCCAATCCGAAATCTCCCTTGAGCAATATCTGTCAAGCCGGCATCTCTCGATTTCGTACCGCGAGGATGGAACCGATACTATCGACGACTTGCTTGAGCAGAGTGGCGACAGACGAAAAATATCGGTCATTATCCCGAACCTGCTGTCCGCCGTTTCAACTGTCGCAAGCACGGATCTCGTGCTTACGGCGCCTCGGCATGTCGGCGAACATTTCGCGCGTCTCGCGCCAGTGAAGATGATGCCTGTTCCGATCGAAATTCCGGATTGCGAGGTGACCATGGCATGGCACCCGCTGAAGGATAAAGAGCCGGCCCATATATGGCTGAGACAGCAAATTCTCGGCGCCGTTGGCGGGCCGGAGAATTAGACGTCGCCGAAAGCGCTGGTTGACATAGACCCACGGCCCTTGCATTTTATCATTCCACTATTCGCTGACTTATAGTCGCAGCGACGTGGTTTTTTGGGCGTCGGCGCGCTTTCTGGGAAAAAGGGCGCCTTCCATCCGATAAAGAATGAAAGGCGCCTAGTGATCATGCTCGACGAATTAAGGGAGTTATTCTTCGGCGCTGTGAACTCCTGGGAACAAAGCCCACGCTCCGTTTGACACGTTAATCTCCGATAAGGAGATCGACGCCTTCCGTGCCGATCAGGCGCTGAATGTTCAACAGCAGCTGAAGGACGACGCCGAACACGCCGAGCGCCATCCAGCCGAAGAACACGAAGCCCCAATGAAGCGGCGCAACGAACAGTTCTTCCATGAACCAGAACGTGTGGCCCCACTCATTCAAGCCGACATTCGGGATGATCATGAACGGGCCAACCGCCACGATCAGATAGGCCAGCGAAAATCCCTTAGCGAAATACGGAAGACGCGTTTTCGCATAGAAAAAGGCGCCGACCGCGATCACCGAATAGATCGGGTAGCTCATGTAGAACTCGATGATATGCGACGGCGTGAAATCCGTGTCGCGAATCACCGTCATGTGCCAGGTTCCGTCCTGCTCGGTGAAGAACGACGCGCCCCAGTAAATGGCGAACGCGTAGATCACAAGCCATTGGATATCGACGACGATGCGGCGCAGTTCTTCGCGGGGGGTCACCTTCGAGAAGTCGCGCGTGCGCGTCTTCCACAAAAAGCCCGCAAGCCCAATGCCGGACAGCAGCTCAAGCGGAATCTCCGTCCAAAGGATCGACATCCAATAGGTCTGGAATTCCGGAGCAAACGAGTCGAGGCCGGCGCGCCAGCCAAAAATCTGCTCGTAAATCCGGACCACAAGATAGAAG
>JBFXJV010000372.1:0-3714 GCA_050174515.1 Methylocystis sp. | reverse complement strand
TCCGACGCCGGAAGCCGCCAAGGCCGACGCCAAGCAGGAAGCCAAGCGCATCTTCTCAGGCTGGATGTTCGCCGCCAGTCCTGGCCTCCATGGCGTCGAGCACCCCGTCTATGACGTCTGGCTCGTCGACTGCAAAGGCGGCAAGGACTCCGCAGCGCCGCCCGCCGAGGGGGCGACGGCGCCTGCGCCCGCGGCCCCCGCCGCCGAGACGACCGCTCCGCCCGAAACCGGCAAGAAGCGACGCTCGCGCCGGGTCGAGCCGACGGCGCCGCCGCCGATGGAAAATCAGCCCATCGGACCGGCCGATCAGGCTGCGCCGGCGCCCATGGATCCCGAAGCCGGCGAGGCGCCGCCAGAACAACCTCCGGCAGAGCCCCCTCCGAGACGAAAGAAGAGGCGACGCGGCGGCGGACAGGCTGCGCCGCCTGTGCCGCCGGCGGATGTGCCCTTCTAATCCGCCAGCGCGGCCAGGGCGGTCGTCCCGGTCACGCGCGCGGACTTGGGCCAGACATAGAAGTCGGCTTTCCTCGCGAGCGCCCGTTCGAGCGCATTGTGATACGCGTCCCGCGAAATCTCGATCGCGCCGAGCGAAGCGAGATGCGGCGTAATGAACTGCGTGTCGAGTAATCGGAAGCCGCCCGCTCTCAGCCGGGCGACAAGATGCACGAGCGCGACCTTCGAGGCGTCGCGCTCCAGATGGAACATGCTTTCGCCGAAAAAGGCGCTTCCCAAAGCCACGCCATATAAGCCCCCGACCAGACGGCCTTCGCGGCGGCACTCCACGGTATGTGCGTAGCCAAGATCGAAGAGCTCGCGATAAAGCCGCCGGATTTCGTCGTTGATCCAGGTGCGCTCGCGGCGGAAGGCCGGCGCGGCGCAGGCGTCGATCACCGCGTCGAAGTCGCGATCGACGGCCGTTTCGAAACGATCGGACCGTACGGTCTTGGCCAGGGAGCGCGATACGGCGAAGCGATCGAGCGGGAAAATGGCGCGCCGCTCCGGATCGACCCAGTAAAGCTGGTCGTCTTCGGCGCTTTCGGCCATCGGAAACAGTCCGATGGAATAAGCGCGAAGCAGAAGATGCGGCGTGATCGCGTAGGGAGCGTTGAGGCGCGACATCTCTTCAAGGATAGCGGCGCGCGAAGGCTGCGCCACCCCGGCGCGCGGACTTTCTTTCGAAAAGTCGAATTAATTTTTGGTCGTGGCGTTGAGCTTCTGGCCGCGCCGGTCGACGGCGTCGCCGCCGCCTCTGTTCCGGAACGCGATGTCTTTGGCTTGATCCTTCGCCCTTAAAAGCCGGTCTCGATGCCGCCCGTCGCCAAGAAATGCTCCAGCCAATGAATGTCATAAACGCCGTTCTGAACGTCCGCGTTGCGCACCAGCGTTCGAAACAGCGGAAGCGTGGTGTCGATTCCGTCGACGATGAATTCGTCGAGCGCGCGACGCAGCCGCATCAGCGCCTCGGTTCGGTTGCGTCCGTGAACGATCAGCTTGCCGATCAGCGAGTCGTAATTCGGCGGGATGACATAGCCCTGATAGACCGCCGAATCGACGCGCACCCCGACTCCGCCCGGCGGATGATAATAGGCGATGCGTCCCGGCGACGGCCGGAAGCTGACGGGGTGTTCGGCGTTCACCCGGCACTCGATGGCGTGGCCGTAGAACCAGATGTCCTCCTGGCGCAAGGAGAGCGGCGAGCCGGCCGCTACTCTGATCTGTTCGCATACGAGATCTACCCCGGTGATCGACTCGGTCACCGGATGTTCGACCTGAATGCGCGTATTCATTTCGATGAAGTAAAATTCGCCGTTTTCGTACAGGAACTCGATCGTGCCGGCGCCGGCGTATTGCATGTCGCGCATGGCGCGCGCGCAGATTTCGCCGATTTCCATGCGCTGCGCGTCATTGAGCGCAGGCGAAGGGCTTTCTTCCCAGACCTTCTGGTGACGACGCTGAAGCGAGCAGTCGCGTTCGCCAAGATGCACGGCCTGGCCCTTGCCGTCGCCGAAGATTTGAACCTCGATATGGCGGGGCTTGTCGAGAAATTTCTCGATGTAAACCGTGTCGTCGCCGAAGGCGGCCTTGGCCTCGGTGCGCGCCGTGGCGACGGCGATGGCAAGCTCATGCGCGTTGTGCGCCGCCTTCATGCCGCGGCCGCCGCCGCCGGCCGCCGCCTTCACCAGAACCGGAAAGCCGATTTTTTCGGCGACCCGCATCGCTTCCTTCTCACCCAGGACCGGCCCGTCTGATCCGGGCACGCAGGGGATGCCGAGCTTCTTCGCGGTCGCCTTGGCCTCGATCTTGTCGCCCATCAGTCGGATGTGCTCGGACTTCGGACCGATGAAGGTGATGTTATGCTCTTCGAGAATTTCCGCGAAGCGGGCGTTTTCTGAGAGAAAGCCGTACCCCGGATGCACGGCGTCGGCGCCGGTGATTTCGCAGGCGGAGAGCAGGGCAGGGATATTGAGATAGGAATCGCGCGCCGGCGCCGGACCGATGCAGACCGACTCGTCGGCGAGCTTGACATGCATGGCGTCGGCGTCGGCGGTCGAATGGACGGCGACCGTCGCAACCCCTAGTTCCTTGGCCGCCCTCAGGATGCGCAGAGCAACTTCGCCGCGGTTGGCGATGAGGATTTTGTCGAACATCCCTCGCCTACTCGATCACCAGGAGAGGTTCGCCATATTCGACAGGCTGGCCGTCCTCGACCAATATCGCCGTCACGACGCCCGACTTCGTCGCCACGATGTCGTTGAAGGTCTTCATCGCCTCGATCAGCAAGAGCTTGTCGCCGGTTGAAACGTGCGAGCCGATCTCGACGAAAGGCTTGGAATCCGGATTCGGCCGCAGATAGGCGGTGCCCACCATCGGCGATTTCACCGCGTCGACGAATTCGGCGGCGGGCTCCGCCGGGGCCGGCGCGGGAGAGATCGCCGGCCTTGGCGGCGGCGGGACCGTCGGCGCATGGTGGATCGGCGTCGGCGGGGGCGCGACGACGCTCGCGATGGCGGCGGCGGGCGTGCGCGCCGCGCGGATGCGCAGATCGCCTTTCTCCACCTCGAATTCAGTCAGATCGCTGCCTGCGACAAGCTCGGCGATCGTGCGCAACAGATCCGCGTCGATGGCGGTCGCGCTTGCCGGCGCCGGCCTGCGGGTGGAAGCGGTGCGAGGCGGTTGAGCTTTGCGCGCCATAAGTGTTTCAGCTCTTTCTCAGTTCGTTTTCAAAGACCGCATCAAGGGCGAGAATATATGACAGCGGGCCGAAACCGGCGATCACGCCGCGCGCCGCGGGCGAGATGAAGGAGCGGCTGCGAAAGCTTTCGCGCGCATGCACATTCGAAAGATGCACTTCGATGACGAAAGCGTCGGCGCCCTTGATGGCGTCATAAAGCGCGATCGACGTGTGCGTCAGCGCGCCAGCGTTCAGGATGATCGGCGCGCCGGCGTCGCCGGCCTCTTGGATCCAGTCGACGAGGTCGCCTTCGTGGTTTGACTGCCGAAAGACGAGAGAGACGCCGCGTGCGGCGCAACGCTGTTCCAGCGTTGCGCGGATGTCGTCGAGCGTCGCGGTTCCGTAAATCGTCGGCTCGCGCCGGCCGAGAAGATTGAGATTGGGACCGTTAAGCACATGGACGGCTGACATAGCGCTTCCGAAACGTTCCCGAAAATCTCAAGGCCGGCAGGCCGTGTCTCTTATCCTTATTGCCGCCGCAA
>JBFXJV010000371.1:0-3719 GCA_050174515.1 Methylocystis sp. | reverse complement strand
CGAGCAATCCCATCGCGAGCGCCAGCGCCGCTTCGGCCGCCGGCCGATCGGTGCGATGCTGAAGGAAGATGAAGCCGACGTGTTGCGCGGTGCGGCGCACGGCGTCGCGATGCGCCTCGAACCGCCGCTCATAGGCCGTGCGCAGGCTGCGCGCATCGCCGGCGTGAAAGGCGGGCCCGCCGTCAGTGTCGAGAAAAATGGTTTCGCCGGAGAAGGGCAGCGTCTCTTCGCTGGGATCGGTCACCATCAGGATCGCGCCGGAAGCGCCGGCGTCGGCGAAGCGCCGCAGGCGGGCGGCAAGCGCGTCGGGTTCGATAAGAAAATCGGAGATCAGCACGACCCGGGCGCGCGGGCGCATCGGCGCCTGGGGCGGAAGATCGTCGTGCGCCGCCGTCATTGCGTTCTCGGCCAAAGCGCGCGCGAGCCGGTCGATCACGTCGCGGGCCGAGACCGGCGCGGTCAGGCCAAGCGCCGCCGCCCGCTCGCCGCCGCGAACGAGAACGTCGGCGAGCGCCAGACCAAGCGTTACCGCGCGCGAAAGCTTGTCGTCGGTCGCGAGAGACGAGCCGTAGGCCATGGACGGCGAACAATCCATCCAGAGGAAATAGTCGTGCGCGGCCTCCCATTCACGCTCGCGCACATAGAGCTGATCGCCCCGCGCCGACCGGCGCCAGTCAATGCGATGCGCTGACTCGCCCGACGCAAACGGCCTATATTGCCAGAAGGTCTCGCCGACGCCGGCGCGTTTGCGGCCGTGAACGCCATAGGCGAGGCTCGCCGCGATTTCGCGGGCGCGGGCCACGAGCCGCGGCATTCGGCTCGCGAGATCGGCCGCCGCCGCGCCGTCCGCGGACTTGCGCTGCGCTGGGTCATAGGCGCGCGTGGCGACGTCAGCAAACATCGTCAGCTTTTCCGTCTGACGGCGAAAAAGATCCAAGACGCGTCACCCGATCCGCGTCACGAGCGTTTCGATCACATCGGAAACGGTCATTTCGCGGCGCGCAGCGAAATTGAGCGCCATGCGGTGGCGCAGCACCGGCGCGGCGAGTTTCGCCACGTCGTCGATCGAGGGCGCGAGGCGGCCCGTGACGAGCGCCCTGGCCCGCGTCGCCAGCATCAGCGCCTGCGCGGCGCGCGGCCCAGGTCCCCAGGCCACATGCGGCGCAATCGCCGGATCGCCCTCGTCGGGCCGGGCGGCGCGAACCAAATCGAGAATCGCGTCGACGACCTTTTCGCCGATCGGCAGCCGGCGCACCAGCCGTTGCGTCGCCATCAGCTCCTCGGCGTCGAGCGCCTGGCTTGCTTCAGCGACAGTTTCACCGGTCGTCTCCAGCAGCACCCGCCGTTCGCTGGCGCGGTCGGGATAATGCACGTCGATCTGCATTAAAAAGCGGTCGAGCTGCGCCTCGGGCAGCGGATAGGTGCCTTCCTGCTCCAGCGGATTCTGCGTCGCCAGGACATGGAACGGCCGCGGCAGATCGTGGCGCTTGCCGGCGACGCTGACGTGATGTTCCTGCATCGCCTGCAGCAGCGCCGATTGGGTGCGCGGCGAGGCGCGGTTGATCTCGTCGGCCATCAAGAGCTGAGTGAAGATCGGTCCCTTGATGAAGCGGAAGGAACGCGAACGGTCCGCGCCTTCTTCCAGCACCTCGGAGCCGAGAATGTCGGCGGGCAGCAGGTCTGGCGTGAACTGCACCCGCTGCTCGGCGAGGCCGAGGACGCGGCCGAGCGTTTCGACGAGCTTGGTCTTGGCGAGACCGGGAACGCCGACGAGCAGGCCATGGCCGCCGGCCAGTATCGTCACCAGCGCCTGCTCGACGACTTCGTCCTGACCGAAGATGACGGCGCCGATGGCGGCGCGGGCGCGTCCGATATGGTCCAGGGCGCGTTCAGCGGATTGGACGACGGCCGATTCGAGCGAAGTCGTCTTAGTGTCGAGTGAGGTCATTTCAGCTTTGCTCTGGCAGCCTGTCGATGAGGAGGATCGGCCGCGTCGACGGCGGAGCCGCCCAGTTCCGCCTTGTGTCGATCCAAAACCCCGCGCCATTGGCTCCGCGCGGATTTTAAAGGCGAAGCGGGCGGATTGACGGCCGGGCGCGATTTTTATCCTTACGCCGTCGCAATACAAGCGCTACCGGCGCAATTGAGGGTATTTTGTCGCTTGAGCGGCGATTTGCACGTGACAGTTTGTTCATGCGTGACGCATTAAACCGCGATCTGACTGACGCCATGTATATTCAGTCGCCGGCACTCATTCTGAAAGGCGCTATCGCCCATGTGGCGCGCAATCGTCGAAACCGCCCTGCTCTTTTTCACGCCTTTCGTCGCCTATGCGATTTTTCATTTGCTGCAGCGGCGCTGGCCCTTCGTTCGCGAACTTTGGCATGGCAGGATCGTATCCTTGCTGACGATCGCCGGACTGCTCGTCGCCATCGTCGGAGTCGTCACGCTCGGCCTCACCCGGCTTCACCAGGGCGCCTATGTGCCGGCCCATGTGGAAAACGGAAAATTGCAGCCGGGCCGTTTCGAATGATTGCGGCGCAGAGACTTCTCGACGATCCCCGATTGGCTACCCTCTTCACGGCGCTCGCCAAAACCGGCGCGGAGAGCCGCGTCGTCGGCGGCGCCGTGCGCGACGCCCTGCTCGGCCTGCCGCCTCACGAGATCGACCTCGCCACGACGGCGTTGCCGGACGCGGTCCTTGCAGCTGCGCGCGACGCCGGGCTCAAAGGCGTGCCGACGGGCATCGAGCACGGCACCGTGACCATCGTCGTCGCCGGGACGCCCTATGAAGTCACGACGCTGCGCGAAGACGTCGAGACTGACGGCCGCTTCGCCAAGGTGCGTTTCGGCGGCGATTTCGAGCAGGACGCCAAGCGGCGCGACTTCACCATCAACGCGTTGTCGCTTTCGCCCGACGGCGAGATTCACGATTACACAGGCGGACTTGCGGACATTGAGGCGCGGCGCGTCCGGTTCATCGGCGACGCCGCGACGCGGATTCGCGAGGACTATCTGCGCATATTGCGCTTCTTTCGCTTCAACGCCTCCCATGGCGTGGGGCCGTTCGACCGCGAAGGCCTGCACGAATCGATCGTCGCACGGGAAAATCTGTCGCGCCTGTCGCGCGAACGAATCCGCGCCGAATTGATGAAGCTGCTGCTCGCGCGCCGGGCGCCCGAGATTCTGCGCGCCATGTCTCACGCCGGCGTCATCGAGGTGATCCTTGGCATCGGCTATCCTGCCAGGCTGCAGCGTCTCGCGGAACGTGAAGCGGCCATGGGCGAGCCGGCGGACGCGGTCTTGCGGCTCGCCGCCTTCTCGGTGCTGACGGTTGAAGACGCCGAGCGGCTGCGCGACCGCCTCAGGCTCTCCAACGGCGAATTCGCACGGCTCGTGGCGGCGGCGCGAACCCTCGCGCCTCTCCATGGACGCGACGCCCCGCCGCCTCCCCCCCATCTGCGCGAAATGCTGTTCCTGTGCGGCGCGCGCGCCGCGGCAGACGCGCTGGCGCTGGCCCATGCGGAAAGCGCCACGGCGGCGGATGACGCCGATTGGCTTGAAGCGGCGCGTTTTCTGGAAGAAACGCCGGCGCCCGCCTTCCCGATAAAGGGCGCCGACCTGATCGCCCGCGGCGTGGCGCCGGGCAAGGAATTAGGCGAGGCGCTCAAAACGCTGCAAGCCGAATGGATGCGTGCCGGCTTCCCTCGCGATCCGGC
>JBFXJV010000370.1:0-3721 GCA_050174515.1 Methylocystis sp. | reverse complement strand
TTACGAGCAACGTGCGCGACGCCGCTATCATGCTCGGGTCGATGGCGGGTCTTGATCCGAATGACACGACCAGCGTCGACGCGCCCGTTCCGGATTATGAAGCCGCCGTCGGCGCGTCGGTGAAAGGACGCCGCATCGGCGTGCCGAAGGAATATCGCATCGACGGCATGTCAGCGGAAATCGCCGCCCTTTGGGATCAAGGCGCCGCCTGGTTGAAGGACGCCGGCGCAGAGATCGTCGAAATTTCCTTGCCGCACACCCGCTACGCCTTGCCGACATATTATATTATTGCGCCGGCCGAAGCGTCGTCCAATCTCGCGCGCTATGATGGCGTGCGCTACGGCCGTCGTGAGCCGGGCCGCGACGTTACTGATATGTATGAGAAGACGCGCGCGACGGGCTTCGGCTCCGAAGTGCGGCGGCGCATCATGATCGGCACTTATGTTCTGTCGGCGGGCTATTACGATGCTTATTACGTGCGCGCGCAGAAGGTCCGCAGCCTGATCAAGCGGGACTTCGACGAAGCTTTCGCCTCGGGCGTCGACGCTGTCCTCACGCCGGCGACGCCGTCGACCGCCTTCGCGCAAGGCGAGAAGGGCGCAGCCGACCCTGTCGAAATGTATCTCAACGACGTGTTCACCGTGACGGTGAACATGGCCGGTCTTCCCGGCGTCTCCGTTCCTGGCGGCCTCGCGGCGAATGGTTTGCCCCTGGGGCTGCAGCTCATCGGCCGGCCTTTTGACGAAGAGACGCTGTTTTCTCTCGCGGCGGCGATCGAGCAGGCGGCGCCGAAGATCGAACGTCCTCACCCCTGGTGGCGTGAGGGCTGAAGATGACGACGCCCGCTCACAAGGATGTTGCGGACCGCTCGGAGCAGGAGCTGCAGGACGAAATGTCCGACGTCCGCCGTTTGATCGACGAATTGGACGAGGAACTGGTCGCGCTTCTCGCGAAACGCCAAAGACAGATCGAGCGGGCGGCGACGGTCAAACCGGCGCTTGGGATTCCCGCCAACGTGCCCGAGCGCGTCGACGAAGTATTGGGGCATGTGCTCGGCGTCGCGCGCCGAGAGGGTCTGTCGGTCGAACTTGCGATGAACCTTTGGCGCGCGCTGATCGACTGGTCGATCCAATATGAAGAGCGACTGATGGGCGACCGCGCGCGAAAGCGCGATTCTCAACCCTCTTCGGGCGGCGACCCGTCGTCCTGATCGCCGTTGCGCGTCCTTCGCTTGACGCGAACGAAGCCGTTGCGGATCGACCAGCGCAGGCATTTGATCGACCACCAGTGAAAGCGTCGCGACAGTCGCTCGGCGCCGGGCGAGTGCGGCGCGAGGATCGCGAGGCCGATCGGAAACATCCAGACCCCGAAGACGGGAAGCGGCGCGAGAATGGTGCCGCCGAGGATCAGGCCGACGCCGACTGGAATGCTCACATGGCGTGGTGCGTTGCGCATGCGTGCGATCAGTCGCTTCCAGCGATTGTCGTCAGAATTCCTGTTCGTGGCCATTTCGTCGCTTGTCCTTCGCGTGGCGCCGGCCGTTCCGCTCCCGCCGAGCGTGGTTTATATGTAGGACGCAAGTTTAGCGAGGCAGATATGGCGACAGAGGCGGCTCCAACCAAGCTTATCAAAGGCGCGACCGGCGATTGGGAGGTCGTGATCGGCATGGAAATCCACGCTCAGGTGACGAGCAACGCCAAGCTCTTCTCGGGCGCTTCCGCCGAATATGGCGGCGCCCCCAACGATCACGTCTCGCTCGTCGACGCGGCCATGCCGGGCATGCTGCCGGTGATCAATGAGGAATGCGTCAAGCAGGCGATCCGGACCGGTCTCGGCCTTGAAGCCAAGATCAACCTGCGCTCGGTCTTCGATCGAAAGAATTATTTCTATCCCGATCTGCCGCAGGGCTATCAGATTTCACAATACAAGCACCCGATCGTCGGCGAGGGCGCCGTCATTGTCGACGTATCGCCGAGCGAGCGCATTACCGTCGGCATCGAGCGTCTGCATCTTGAGCAGGACGCCGGCAAGTCGCTGCATGATCTCTCAGCGACGGAAAGCCACGTCGATCTCAACCGCAGCGGGGTGGCGCTGATGGAGATCGTCTCCAAGCCGGACATGCGTTCGGCCGAGGAAGCGCGCGCCTATGTTTCGAAGCTGCGAACAATATTGCGCTACATCGGCTCCTGCGACGGCAATATGGAGCAGGGCTCGCTGCGCGCCGACGTCAATGTTTCGGTGCGCCGACCCGGCGCCGCGCTCGGCACGCGCTGCGAAATCAAGAACGTCAACTCGATCCGCTTCATCGGCCAGGCAATCGAGGTCGAGGCGCGCCGTCAGATCGGCATTCTCGAAGACGGCGGCAGGATCGATCAGGAGACGCGGCTGTTCGATCCCGGCAAGGGAGAGACGCGATCGATGCGCTCCAAGGAGGAAGCGCATGATTATCGCTACTTCCCCGATCCAGATCTTTTGCCGCTCGAATTCGATCAGCCCTATGTCGACGCGCTGAGGAGCGAGTTGCCCGAGTTGCCCGACGCCAAGCGCGCACGCTTCATGACGCAATACGGTCTGCCGCCTTATGACGCCGGCGTGCTGGTGATGGAGCGGGCCGCGGCAGATTATTTCGAGGAGACGGCGAAGGGCCGCGACGCAAAGCTAGCGGCCAATTGGGTAATCAACGAATTGTTCGGCCGCCTGAACAAGGAAGGGCTCGACGTCACGCGCTCGCCGGTGTCGTCGCAGGCCTTGGGCGCGATCATCGATCTCATCTCGCAGAACGTCATTTCAGGCAAGATCGCCAAGGATCTTTTCGAAATTGTCTGGACAGAAGGCGGCGACCCGAAGGAGATCGTCGAGGCGCGCGGCATGAAGCAGGTGACGGACACGGGCGCCATCGAGGCCGCCGTCGACGCCGTCATCGCCGCCAATCCCGATAAGGTGGAGCAGGCGAAGGCGAAGCCGACGATGCTCGGATGGTTCGTCGGACAGGTGATGAAGCGGACCGGCGGAAAGGCGAATCCGCAGGCGGTGAACGAGCTGCTGAAGCGCAAATTAGGCGTTTGACGCTCGCCCTTCGTCGCCAAAAACGAATCAGTTTGCGACACGCGCTGCGCGATTCCTCTCCAAACGGAGACCTTGCGCAGCGATTTTTTTCGATGCCGCGGCGCTAGCCACAAATTTTTTTTTGTCCCGATGCGCCTTCGCTTCACGTCCTGCCGGCGCGCACGCCTGCCACGGCGTTTGACGCACGCCGCGTCTCGACGGACGTAGATTTCAACATTCGCTGCAGCAGCGCGCGCCGCATATTCATCGTGGCTCGACATATTTCTAGATGGATGATCGCGGTCGGCGTCGACGACTTGCGGACGTTGGCGGATACAAAAGCAAATCAAATAATTGAATGCCGAGGGCCTCGCGCCGAGCAGCAGGCGCGCGCATGTCTTGAAGGCTTGTCCGAGCAAATGTCGTTCATGGATTCGGCGCTTGAATCGTCGCAATAAAACGCAAGACGCAAACCTGTCGCGACAGTCTCGATAAAGCGTTCGCAAAGCAGCTTCGCGAGCGTTTTGCTTGTCGTGCAACGGCGCTCAACATGCCTCGTCATGCGTAGCGTTGATCACTTCTGCGCGCTTAGCTCTTGAACGACTGATTAACCGCGTTACGCTATTTGCGCGTATTGTCGGTCGAGCATAGTTCCGGCAATTCGGATCAAGGGGAC
>JBFXJV010000369.1:0-3722 GCA_050174515.1 Methylocystis sp. | reverse complement strand
GTCAAGAAATTCATCGGGCTAGGCGCCGACTTGGCGGTGCAAGCCGGCGCCGGCGCCGCAGCCGGCATTTCCGACGGCGATTACGCCGCGGCCGGCGCGACGATCGCCAATGACGCGGCGGCGGCGCTGTCGGGCGCCGACGTGGCGTTGCGCGTACGGCGGCCTTCGGCCGCCGAGCTCCCGGGCGCAAAACCCAATCTCGCAGTGATCGCGATCATGGATCCCTTCGGCGCCGGCGCTCAGCTCGCCGAACTCGCTAAATCCGGAACGATCGCCTTCGCCATGGAGTTCATGCCGCGCATTACGCGCGCGCAATCGATGGACGTGCTGTCGTCACAGGCCAATCTCGCGGGCTATCGCGCCGTCATCGACGCGATGGCCGAATATGGCCGCTCCTTTCCGATGATGATGACCGCCGCCGGCACCGTTCCGGCGGCGAAAGTCTTTATCATGGGCGTCGGCGTCGCAGGCCTGCAGGCGATCGCCACCGCGCGGCGCATGGGCGCGATCGTCACCGCCACCGACGTTCGGCCGGCGACGAAGGAGCAGGTTGAATCGCTTGGCGCGAAATTCATCGCCGTCGAAAATGAAGAGTTCAAACAGGCTGAGACCTCGGGCGGCTACGCCAAGGAAATGTCGCCCGAATACCAAAAGGCGCAGGCTGAACTTGTCGCGTCGCACATCGCCAAGCAGGACGTCGTCATCACCACGGCGCTGATTCCCGGCCGGCCTGCGCCCAAACTCATCTCGACGGAGATGGTGCGCTCGATGCGGCCCGGCTCGGTCATCGTCGATCTAGCGGCCGAACGCGGCGGCAACTGCGAACTGACGACGCCAGGCGAAACGGTGGTCGTCGACGGCGTAAAGATTCTTGGCGCGCTTAACCTCGCCGGCCGCATGGCGTCGACGGCGTCGAGCCTCTATGCCAAAAATCTGCTGGCCTTCGTCGAGACTCTCGTCTCGAAGGACACGAAGCAGCTCGCCATCAATTGGGACGACGAACTTGTGAAGGCGACCGCGCTGACCCGTGACGGCGCCGTCCTGGACGAACGTTTCAAATAGCCGCCTGCGCGCACAACAAACTAGAGGGGCGTTAAGCGATGACCGACTCTACGCAACAATTGCTTGAGAAGGCGCAGGCGGCGGCCGAGGCCGCCCGCCATCTCGCCGAACAGGCGCAGCAATATTCGGACGAACTCGCGCATACGGCCGCCGCGGCTGCGGCGCATGGGCTGGCCGGCGGCGCGATCGATCCTTTCGTCTTTCGCGTGGCGATCTTCGCCATGGCGGTGTTCGTCGGCTATTACGTCGTCTGGTCGGTGACGCCGGCGCTGCATACGCCGCTGATGTCCGTGACGAACGCCATTTCCTCGGTGATCATCGTCGGCGCGCTGCTCGCCGCCGGCGTCGAAGGCATGACCGCCGCGGAGGCTTCGGGCTCGTGGTGGGCGAACGCTTTCGGCTTCGTCGCGGTCATTCTTGCCAGCGTGAACATATTCGGCGGCTTCCTGGTCACCGAACGCATGCTCGCCATGTATAAGAAGAAGGGCTGACGCCATGAGTGCGAATATCGCCGCCCTCCTCTATCTTGTCTCCGGCGTCCTGTTCATCCTTGCGCTGCGCGGCCTCTCCTCGCCGGCGACCTCGCGAGAGGGCAACCGTTACGGCATGATCGGCATGGCGATCGCCGTCGCGACGACGCTGCTGACGCATTTTCCGTCCTTCGGCGGCCTGCTGATGATCGTGATCGGCGTCGCCATCGGCGGCGGCGCGGGCGCGTTCATCGCCCAGCGCGTGCCGATGACGAAAATGCCCGAACTCGTCGCCATCTTCCATTCGCTCGTCGGTCTCGCCGCCGTGCTCGTGGCGGGCGGCGCCTTCTTTGCGCCGCGCGCCTTCGGCATCGGCGACGCGAATGAGATTCACGCCGGCAGCCTCGTCGAAATGTCGCTCGGCGCGGCGATCGGCGCGATCACCTTCACCGGATCGATCATCGCCTTCCTGAAGCTGTCCGAACGCATGAGCGGCAAGCCGATCCTGCTGCCGGAGCGCCATACGATCAACATCATGCTCGGCGTCGCGATGCTGGCGCTGACGGCGCTCTTCGTCGGCACGCAGAGCGGCTTTTGGCTGTTCCTGCTGATTGCCGCCTCGCTGGTGCTGGGCGTGACGCTGATCATTCCGATCGGCGGCGCCGACATGCCGGTCGTCGTCTCCATGCTCAACTCCTATTCGGGCTGGGCGGCGGCGGGCATCGGCTTCACGCTCGGCAATCTCGCGCTGATCATCACCGGCGCGCTCGTCGGCTCCTCGGGCGCGATCCTCTCCTACATCATGTGCAAGGGGATGAACCGCAGCTTCATCTCCGTCATTCTCGGCGGCTTCGGCGGCGAGGTGGCGGGGCCTGCCGGCGGCAAGGAAACGCGCAACGTCAAGCAGGGCTCGGCCGAGGACGCCGCCTATATCATGCAGAACGCCGGCAAGATCATCATCGTGCCGGGCTATGGCATGGCGGTGGCGCAGGCGCAGCACGCGCTGCGCGAAATGGCCGACATCCTCAAGGCGGAAGGCGTCGAGATCAAATACGCCATCCATCCGGTCGCCGGCCGCATGCCGGGCCATATGAACGTGCTGCTCGCCGAGGCGAATGTTCCCTATGACGAAGTGTTCGAACTCGAAGACATCAACTCGGAATTCGGGCAGGCGGACGTGGCCTTCGTCATCGGCGCGAATGACGTGACCAATCCCGCCGCCAAGACCGACAAAACCTCGGCGATCTACGGCATGCCGATCCTCGACGTCGAGAAGGCGAAGACGGTGCTGTTCTTGAAGCGCGGCATGGGATCCGGCTACGCCGGCGTCGAGAATGAACTGTTCTTCCGGCCCAATACGATGATGCTGTTCGGCGACGCCAAGAAGACCGTTGAAGCGATCGTCAAATCGCTGGCGCATTAAGCGTCTTCAGCATCGCCAACACAGAAAACGCCCGAGAGCTTCCTCTCGGGCGTTTTTGCATGGTCGCCGCGCATGAAGGCGATCGCTGTTCCTTCCGCTTTGTCGCGCGCCGCTACTCGAAATTCCACGCGGCCGGCTGGAGCCAGGCGCCTTCATTGCCCGCGTGGCACAGTCCCGGCTCGCCCTTGGTCTCGCCGAACTGATACCAGCCGGCGACATAGAAGGTTCTCTGCAGGAAAGAATGGAACGGGAAGTGGGCCAAAGCGAGCGTTCCACGCCATTCTAGAGCGCGGCTCGCGAAAAAGCTGGAACCGGCGCTTCGCGTAGAGCGCGCTCTAAATCATTAGAATCGATCACCTTATCTGCGCTCAGGCGAGTCCGCGTGAACGCAGCGTGATCTGGAACTTTCTGCGCCGTCTTGCCGGCGACGAACATCGCTCAAGGGAACTCGAAGTTCGAAGCGCGCGACGCCCACGTCGGATCGCAGATGACGCTTGCGTTCAGCCAAGTGGCGCCGCCAAGCGCCTCGGGCCCCTAGAAGCGGAAACCGTCCTTTTGAAACGCCGCTTCGATGCCGCTGTTGCGGATAGGCTGGACGTTGTTCGCCTTTTGCTTCGCGACGGGCGCAATCAGAATGAATAGCGCGCCTCGCCGGCGAATGCCCAGCCCGTCCCAGCGAAGTCGCCGCCGTTAACTTTGGCGGCGCAGGGGCGCGAACATGGACCGGTAAACCGTGCTTTTCCAAGCCTGCTTGCGTTGTCAAATAT